>NZ_JAWPOX010000009.1:0-163983 GCF_033344475.1 Vibrio sp. 1288 | reverse complement strand
TGTGACTGAAGCATAGGAGTTCCCTCCAATCGTTGCCTACTTTAAGTATAACAACAGTTAAAGGGAACATAGCCTTTGTATTACAAGGCAATAACACGTTAAATGTTAACGTTTTACCGGTTGCAGATTTGCCAGAGTGGTCTAATGATTCGGACTTTTCTTATCAAAGTGTTGAAGATTCCGCTGAATCACTTTCGCTCAATATTGTCGCTGAAAAGTTTGACCAAGACGGTTCTGAAACGCTCCACTACCAAATTTCGAATATTCCAGATGGACTTATATTAACACTTAACGGAAGTGCTATTGAGGAAGGGAAAGCGTACAGCCAATCCGAGTTAGATCAAATTGAAATCACATCTAACGAAAACTTAGCCGGAAGATTTACTTTTGATGTAACGGCAGTAACGACTGAGTCGGGTAGTGTGTTTGCCGATGAGCAAGATAAAACAGCGGAGATCACTGAGCAAGTTGTTATCGATATATCTCCAGATGCCGATGTGCCTACGCTGACCGTTAAAAACATTCAGGGGCTTGAAGACCAAGCGATTGACTTAAAAGATTACATCCTAGGGCGGCTCACTGACACAGATGGCTCGGAGTCTCTTTCTTATCGCATAGAAGTTCAAGATGGTTGGACATTGCCTGTCGGAGCTGGGATTACGCTTATCGGTATTAATACCTACCTAGTGACCTCCAATGCTTTAGCCAATTCGGAGGCGTTACTTCAACCAAAATCGGATATCAGCTCATTTACTGAATCTCTATCCCTTCAAGTAACCGCCATTTCAACAGAGTCGACTATTGATGGCTTAGCACCTCTTAATGAAACCGCCGAGAGCCAATCTGCAACCATTGGCATTAAGCTAAAAGGCGTGGTCGATGAACCAATTGTCCTAGATGGTGGACAGGGGAATTGGCAATATGATCAAGCGACTAAAGTAATTAGTAATCTCTCTACGTTAGACGAAGATAACCTGATACAACTGGATTTTATCATCCAGACATCAGACGACGATCTATCAGAAGAAATTAATATCTTGCTTCAGAACATCCCTTTGGGAACACAACTGACAGATGTAAATGGTGACCCTATTGTTCTTCCAATTGCTTACGTGGACCCAATAACGGGGCCAGTTTATCAGGTCTCAAACGCTGTTCTTGAAAACACTTACCTCAAAACAGAGCAAGATTTTAGTGGAACACTGAGCATGGATGTTATCGTCGTTTCAACAGAGCCGGATGGTGATTCTGCTGAAACCCCTCTTAAAGTGGAAATGGAAATCTCACCTATTGTTGATCAAACTGACGGTCAAGAATTACAAAGCAATGGTATTGAGGACAATTTCATCACACTAAATCTTGAGCCTGTCGTTAATCAAGATATAGATTCTAGTGAGTCCTTGACAGGATACACCATTGTATCCATTCCAGATGGCTTAACGCTTTACTTTGATGGTAATGCAGTAGAGGAAAGTAACTTACCGTTAGAACTCAATGAACTACTTGATGGTAGCTCGGCAACATTATCTGAGTTGTTAAACAGTGGACGAATCACTGTAAAAGCTAATGAAGACCTAAGTGGGACATTTAGCCTGGAAGTTCAGTACGAAGTGACAGACACGTCTCCGACGATGGAGACTGATGTAAAGGCAATCAATGGCTCTTTGAGCGTCGTGGTTTCTGGCAAAGTGGATATTGGTAATGAAGATATTGACAAAACACGTTTAGAAGGCGCGACTGAAGTATTCACAAGTACGGATGGGTCTGCTGTCGACGTGAGTGGAGGCATTACATTTACAGAAGCGGATATTGATGGTTCAGAGTATCTCGATTACATCGTTTTACAGATACCGCAGGGTCAAGACCTCATTGTTACTCATCCGAATGGTGCTTCTCAAGATGCCGATGGGAACTGGCTGATTCCAATGGAAGGAATCACAAGTGATAGCGTGTTGGAAACCGCTCAAGATTTGCTTGCTAGCGCATCGATTTATAGCCCATCTAATACAGAGATACTTGATGTGAATGTGTTAGCGTATGTTCGAGATGGAACGGATGCTCAATACATCACAGGTCAGTTCCAAATTCAAATTACTGGCCATGAAGGAGATGGAGACCAGTGTGCTGATCCTGGTGAACCAGGAAGCGTTCAAAGTGGGGATATTGTAGGTAAAGAAGGTGAAGATGTCTCAATTGGGGCGTTTTTAAACCCTGATGTAGCGAGTAGTGATGGTAACTTAGTTTCCTTCTTTGTCGCTGCAGATTCTTTACCTGAAGGAGTCGAGCTTACTGGCGAAGGTGTGATACCTGCTTATGATAATGCGGGCAATCTGTTGGGTTATTCAATTTCTAGCGCTGGATTGTCTTCCTTGACGCTTACTGGCGTGGATGAGGACTTTGCTGGTTGCATTACTTTCAATTTAGAAGTAACAGAAACGGCCCCATGCGATGGTGACTCGAAAACAACCTCTCAGACCATTACGGTACAAATCTCTCCTGTTGTCGATGATATCGCGATAGCACCAAGCCAAGTTACGGTTCAAGAAGATACTATAACCAACCTGAATCTTGCTCTTGTATTGGGCGATAGTGAAGGACCAATGCAGTCCATTACTGGAGAAGGTGACGCAGCGACTGGCCTTGAAAGTGTCAATTGGGTTTCTTTATCGGTGTCTGACGAGAATGCGCGGTTTACTGCCGTGGACCCGAGCCTACTCATTGACAACGGTGATGGAACATGGGTAGTGACAGATGTTACGCGTCTAAACGAAATTCAGTTAATCCCACCTGAAAACTACAGTGGAGAGCTTGTTATTTCCGTTGACGCAAACATTACTGATGAAGTCACGGGAAGTTGTTTAAGTACTGACAGTGCGAAAGATACTCAAACTAAATCAACAGAAGTTACCGTTACCATTGCCCCAGTGGTTGATAAAGCGGTTCTGGAAACAGAAGACGTAGTTGGTAATGAAGATAATTATATTTATTTAGGAAACTTATCTGCATCATTAATCGATCAAGATGGTTCTGAGTCGATGTCTTTGGTCATGACAGGAGTGCCAGACGGAGCCGTGTTGGTTTGGGACAATAATGGGACGTTCGAATTACTCCCTGATAACGGTTCAACGGATGGTGAGAGCAAGGAGTGGCAGCTAACTCAAGCACAACTTGATAAGGTTTACTTTCTACCGCCACTAGATTTTAGTGGGGATATTTCATTAACACTGCAAGCTATTACCCAAGAGTCTGGATCAAACGACTATAACTATACCACTTCTCAGTTCAACGTCGGCGTAAAACCGATTGGCGATGATGTATCGTTGAATACAACCTCTAACACGTTCACTGGAGATGAAGGTGATTCCATTTCGATTGACTTTTTAGCGAGCGGTTTTGAAACAAATAGCAACGAATATATAGAAGTGTCGATGTTGATCAAAGCAAGCTCTGAACCCTCTGCATTGGAAGGCTTAGGTAGGATTCGTATTGGAACTCAATTCTCATCCTTTACCTTCGATGACGCGGGCAATGCCGTGGCGACGGTATTAGTGCGAGCAAATGAAGTGTCAGGTTTGGAGTTCGTTCCGAAGGATGCATTTGGAACGATGGATGTTGCTCTCAATGTTAGAACGTTTGATCAAGCGATAGTGTCAGAGACACTCGAAACCGATTTTGGAGATGTGCAAACTACCGATCTAACCATTGTTGTTACCCCTGAAGCTGATGAGCCAACACTAACGGCCGATTATCAGTCTATTGTGTCTGAAGCGTCTGGGAGTATTCCTTTGGGGTTGAGCATGAATTTAGTCAATCCTGCACCCGAAGAGTTTGGAAGTGTGGAGATTCGCGGATTACCAACAGATCTAGAGTTGAGTCATGGTGAAAGATTGAACGGCATTTATACTGTTGATCAAGAGGATGTCGCTGATCTTTCCATCGTTGGCGGGTTTAGCGGTGCAAGTGATTTTACGTTGTCGATAAAACCGATTGCAACACTGGGTGCTACAGTCGCAGAAGGTGCTGTTCAGACAGTCAATGTTACCTTAGTGGAAGAAGGGGGCCAAACATTACTTGCGACAGATGCTAATGATTTGCTTATTGGAGGAAGTGGCAGCGATGTATTCCAGTTTGACAGTTCAGGGCTCGGTAACGAGTTAAAGCCCTCGTACGATGTGATCAACGATTTCCAAATATCCGTTATTGGTGATGATAATGACATAATTGACATCGCCTCGATAATCACCGCTACCTCGATAACAGAAGTCGATAATAAGCTCGATTTAACAGAGAATGATGATGGCGTAACGCTTCACATAAAACCAGAAGAGACGGGGAAAAAACAACAGATTCTTATGCAGGGCGTCACTCTCGATCAGCTTTACAAAGGTGACTCGACCGGCGTAGCCGAAGAAAATGTCTTACAGAAGATGATTGATGACAACAACTTGCTAGTAGGTGGTATGTCATGAAGCATCACTCATCCTCATCAAGTGAGCTGACTAACGATCCTTGGGGGCAATCGTTAACTTGGTTGATGCGTTATTTTGAGGTTAGACACCATACAAAAAAGGTGCTTTCTGGATTACCTCTTGTTGAGGGTAGATTGGATAGTGACTTATTCATCAGAGCCGCTGAGCGAGCCGATCTTGAACTCACATTAATCGATTTAAAATCCACCGCAATGTTGAGCTTTCCATTGGTGGTAATCAATAGGAAGACGTTACAACCCGCTATTATATCTGAGCGACATAACAGCGATTATCAAGTCACGTTATTTAGTGAAGATCAAGGTGAAACGCAATACGTCACGAGCGAGGAGCTGCATAATCAATTCCAGCCTCAAGCATGGCAAGTTTCTATGCGTCCAGAGCTGGACAAACGGATAAGTTCTATTCAAGCGGATTATAATGAACATTGGCTTTTCGCCGTAGTGAAAGAAATGTCTCCGTGGTACCGAGATCTTTTGATTGCCTCTTTCCTTATCAATACGCTAGCGCTAGTTATTCCGCTTTTCACTATGAACGTTTACGATCGTGTAGTGCCTAATCAAGCTTTCAGTACATTATGGGTTTTGGTCGCTGGTGTCTCCGTCATCATTATTTTTGATTGGCTATTGCGTAAAGCAAGGGGAGTTGTCACTGATACCGCGGGTAAGTACATCGATAACAAGCTTTCTTCGATACTTTTTTCTAAAGTTATGGGGATGAAACTTGAACACCGTCCTGCATCAGTCGGTGCATTCGCTCGACAACTACAAGATTTTGATAGTGTTCGCGATTTTTTTACTTCAGCATCTCTTGTGACCTTAGTTGATCTCCCATTTACGTTATTATTTTTAGTCTTAATAGGTTGGCTAGGTGGGGCAATGATGTTCATACCTATTGCCGTCATGTTTACCCTGCTGATCCTTGGCTTTGCGGTAAAAGCAAAAATAGAACAATCACATACGGAAAGTGCTGCACTATCCATGAAGCGACAAGCTCACTTGTTTGATTCATTGTCCTCTTTAAAAGAGATTAAGCAAAATAACGCTACGGGAGAAGCACAAAAGCGTTGGGAGCAAACGGTATCCATGCTTTCTGATTGGCAAAATCAATCGCGAAACTATTCGAATATCGTTGCTTACTCCATTCAATCTAGCCAGCAGATAATTACCGTAATGTTACTTGTAATAGGCGTGTACAGAATTTCTGAGGGATTGCTCAGCATGGGGGGGCTCATTGCTATTGTCATGCTTAGCGGTCGTGCTGCAGGGGCGATTAACCAGTTAGCTATGCTGTTACTTCGCTATCAACAGACAAAAACAGCGGTTGAAGGCTTAAATTCTATCATGTCTTTACCTCAGGAGGTGCAACGCAGTCAGGTCATTACGTCTGCCGAATTTACAGGGAATATACGTTTAGAAAACGTGAGCTTCCAATACCCAGATGTTGATATGCCATGTTTGAGAGATATTAATCTTACTATCAAGCAAGGCGAACGCGTTGGCGTTATTGGTAGTGCAGGAGCAGGAAAGTCTACACTCCTTTCTATTATTACCAATCAACTCAGTACCTTACAGGGTAGCGTTTATTTTGATGACATTGACAGTCAGCTTTGGCCCGCCGAATTGATAAGAGAGAAAACGGGTTGGGTTGGCCAAGATTCGCATCTTATATACGGCAGCATTATGGAAAACATAGTATTAGGACATCATGTTATTGATCAAGAACGTTTACGCCGTGCGATAGAATTATCGGGTTTGAACCAGTACATGAGTCGCCTTCCTCATGGTCTAGAAACGCAAGTCGGAGAAGGAGGGCGTTATTTGTCGGGGGGGCAAAGGCAAGCTGTAGCGATTTCAAGAGCTTTTTATCGAAACCCAGCAGCATTAATTTTAGACGAGCCAACCAGTTCCTTAGACCAGCCAGCTGAGAATGCATTGTTTAATGCTCTCAAATCGTTGCCGCACTCGACGACGATGATTATTAGCTCTCATAAACATTCCTTATTATCGCTTTGTGATCGAATTGTTGTGCTTGATAAAGGCACAATTTTGAGGGAAGGAGCGCCCCAAGAAATTTTTGCTAAACAACAGTCTAACGCGAAGACGAACAGAGTACGCGCAGTATCAATTGTACGCGAAGGAGGTCAATGATGAGCACAGTTCGTTGGAGTAATGCTCATTTAGCAAACCGTTCGAGAACGTTGATTTGGTTGTCTGCCGCGTTAGTGCTGAGTGTGATTATTTGGGCCTCGTGGGCGAGGTTAGACGAAGTGGTTGTCGGCGAAGGAAAAGTTGTTCCTACTTTGTCTGTTCAGACGATTCAGAGCTTAGAGGGAGGCATTCTAAAGGAGTTACTTGTCATGCCTGGTGAAAGCGTCACTAAGGGGCAAACCATCGCCATTCTGGATGATACAAGGTTTAAGTCGACCTATTCGGAGACCTCTGAACAAGTTGAATCTTTGCTCGCCAGAAAGCAGAGGCTTCAAATTGAATTAGAAACGGTAAAAGTGAATAGCCTCCAACTGGATTGGAAACAACAAGTGAGTATCGAGCCTCAGCCATTTGATATTTCGATGACCGGCCACTCTGCCTATCTGAATGCCAAAGCAAACTATCTTGAGCGGTTGAGCCAACTGGAGTCTGAGCTGGAGGAGGCTAAATTGCGAATTGAGCAACAATCGCAAGCTTATCTAGATACCTTGAATACCATTCAAACACTAAAAAGCAGTCTGGTTATTGTCTCGAAAGAGCGAGATATGTTGAGAGAGGTGGTTTCTAGTGGCGCGGTGGCTGAAGTGGAATTATTAAAACTGAATAGAGACGTTATAAAGCTCAAAGGAGACATCGCGAGTTCACAAGCTGCTGCCCAAAAGCAAAGGGCTGTGTATTCTGAATCCATCGCAGATTATCGTGGTACTGCGCTTGCTTTTAGGGCAGAGGCACAAGGGCAGCTCAATGAAGTTGTGACGCAACTAGCGCAGCTCAATGAAAGTCGTCAGGCGATTGCGGATCAGTTGAATCGAACGCAGTTACTTTCTCCGGTCGATGGAACCATCAAAGATGTTTTTGTCAGAACCATCGGAGGTGTGGTTAAGCCGGGTGAGCCTATTTTAGAAATAGTCCCTCGTAATAGCACGTTAATCGTTGAAGCGAGAATTTCTCCTCAGAATATCGCCTTCATAAGGCCTGGCCTGCCGGCAACGGTAAAGTTGTCTGCCTATGACTTTGTCATTTACGGAGGCCTAGAAGGAGAAGTGACCTACGTAAGCGCCGATGCACTTCAAAATGAAGAGGGCAATGCCTACTACCGTGCCAACGTTACTTTCAAGGTTGATGATAAGTTTACGATCATCCCGGGAATGCAGGTTGTGGTAGACATTCTTACAGGAGAAAAAACAGTACTGAATTATTGGTTAAAACCTATATTACGTGCGAAAGAGAATTCGCTCAGAGAAAGATAGACATAAGGATATAAGATGCGGCTTAAATCAACGTTATTGGTCTTGTTTGCAGTATCATCGTCGCCAAACGCTTTGACTTTAGAGGAGTCAGTTACGTTATCTCTCGATAGCTCCCCCAGTTTGCTTGCTCGCTATTCTCGCTATGAGTCGATGGTACGAGACCGAAATGCCATAAATGGTTCATTTCTTCCTCAGGTTAATTTGTATGCAGCAGCAGGGTACGAAGGTACTCGATATAACAACGGAAACTACATCGACAGTGAAGATAGAACATTAGAAAGAACGGAGATGGGCGTAAGAATCTCCCAACTGTTATTTGATGGATTTAAAACAAGTGCTGATGTTGATCGCTTATCTTACGAGGCTGAAGCTGAACGCTTGGGCTTATTGGCATCTGCGGAAAATGTCGCATTAGATACTGTCAGAGCGTATGTGGATGTTTTACATGCCCGAGAGTTGATGAAACTGACAGAAAGAAACCTAAGTGAACACCAAGAGATCTACCGTTTCATTCTAGATAAAAAAGAAAAAGGTTTAACCAGCAACTCCGATTTAGCACAGGTTTCTTCGCGTGTCGCGACAACACAGTCCTCATTGATTGCCGCCCAAAACAATCTTTCCGATGCTAGAACAAGATTTGTACGTTTGGTTGGTCGAGCGCCGCAAAACTTAGTTGAGCCTGTTTACCCGCAGGAATTGCTTCCGAATAAGCTTGACGAAGCACTCAAACAAGCGGTTAGGCTGCACCCATCCATACAGTCGGCGATGAAAGATTTAGAGGCGGCTCGACATGAAGTAAAAAGAGAAAAGGGGGATTACTACCCAGAGCTCAAGCTAGAGCTGTCAGCCAACAAAACAGACAACGTGGATAATATTGAAGGCATTAACGAAGATGCAAAGGTTATGCTGACGGTCAACTACGATCTTTTTAACGGCTTTTCTACAGACTCCCGAGTGGAGTCATCAGCCTGGCGAGTAGAGGAGGCGAGGGCTATTCGAGCAAATGCAGAACTAGATGCGAATGAAGGTGTAAGGCTGGCATGGGACGCACATACATTGCTTCAACAGCAAATGGAGTTTTTAAAAGTCAACGTTGATGCGGCGAAAGTAACTGAATTAGGGTACATCCAGCAGTTCAATGTAGGGCGACGCAGTTTGTTAGATGTATTAGATGCCAAAGTTGAAACGTTTGTTGCGAGACGGAACTATACCCGAACAAAGTACGATCATTTGGTTGCCACTTACCGTTTATTCAACTCGATGGGGATTCTGACTTATGCGTTGCGAGTTGAGTATCCAGAGAACTGGAAGGAGAACAATAATGGATAAATTCGCAGTGACGAGTCTTCTAGTTTTTATGTTAGCAGGCTGTGCTGAATCACCGAATACGACGTTGACCACTTACCAGTACAACGACCTTAAAGACAATGATAGTGATGGCGTGATAAACCAACGAGATAACTGCGCAGATACGCCAAAAGGTGTCGTTGTTGACAGTGAAGGCTGTGCGAATTGGGTCAACGACTCGCAGACACACCTGATCAGTTTTTTCTTTGCGATGGATGAGCATCAGGTAACGTCATCTCATGATATGCCGCTAAGCGAGTTGAAAGCATTGCTTCAGAGTAACCCAAATGCGCAAGTCATACTGATAGGAGACACAAGCCCTGAAGCGTCACTCGAATACAACAAAGCGTTGGCAAAGAAAAGAACGGCAGCTATACGAGAATTGCTAGTGAGAAACGGCATTCAAGACAATCGAATTGAAGAGCAAGAGTTTTATCAGAATACGGCATTGACGGTACAACTAAAAAAACGGGAAAGGCGCACAATTGCTGTTGTAAACACGAAAGCTGAAAGTACTGAACAAGCGTGGACTATATTTAGTTCGGACAGCGAGTTGACACCTAATTCGAAGTTGGAGTTGAATTATGAAAATTAAAGTCTTGCCTTTCCTTGCTCTAACTTCATGTTTGATTTCACCGCTGGCATTTTCTGACTCTGAGGCTCGAACATCGATTTTTGTCGAACCAGAGATACTAGAAACGATAGAAACATTGATAGATGAGCCAAATGTAAATGTAGCGCTTGCATCTCAGTCTGGTGGTTTTAACGACATGCTAAATGACGGAACCTCTATTGCGATCACATCTAAGAAATGGTCAGATGAAAACATCTCCCGATTTCAACGAGAAAGAGGCCACAGGCCTACACGTTTGTTTTTAATGGCAAACGCTATTGTCGTAATCAATAGTCAAAAGAGTACGGTAGATAGTTTTTCCGTTAGTGAATTGAAACGCTGTGATGCAAATACGTATGCTTTCGGGGAGATGCGTTTAAGTAACCCAGATGTGAGCTCTAATGGTTGTCAATCATCGATTCAAATGCTTGATGAAGACCGATTGAAACGGGCTTTAAGCGACGACTTGTCAGCCAAAGCTTATATGCGATACTCCGATTTTAAATACTCAGAACAGTGGTCGAGCTACAAGGCTCTCTCTGTTCATCATAATGATGACTCATGCTCTTTGAGCACAGATTGTATCTATTCTCTTCGCTATCCATTTTCCGTGGTCTATTACGTTTATATAAATAAACAATTCGACACTAATCAGAAGATCAAAAAATCAAAGCTATTTGAACTCCTTACAACCGACCACAATACACAACAAGTACGAAATGCTGGGTTTATTCCACTACCAAAAGCGCTTATTAAAAGAAATAGAGTGAAGTTAGGGCTAGATGAGCCAGTTGTTTTAAATGGGTATAAATAAACTTCATACGCCTAACTATGTGGGCTTGAGTGAACGTACCGTCCTAGGAAGTTTTGCCTTGCTGCTCATTTATCTTTGGTTAACCTTTGGTCAATTGAGTTGGTTGTAAGTGGTTTTGTTGGTAATTTTTCTATTATTGTGGCAAGTTTACTTAAAACCACTTAAGTGAATTTAAGTTATGACACAAGAAGAAAGACTCGTAGCACTCAGAGCGAAGCTGGAGCAGCAAAACAAAGTAACGTTGTCTGAAGTTTGTGAGTACTTTGGTATCTCGCGAGATTCAGCTCGTCGAGACTTAGTTAAGTTGAGTCAGCAACCTGGGTTACAAAGAATACGAGGTGGTGTCATGCTTGCGCCGATCTCTTCCCATACCGAGGCATACGCGAGTCGACCCGTGAGTGACGTTAAACATCGACTAGCTCAAGCTGCCGCAGCGTTGTTGGATGAGCGCGACCATCTTGTTATTGATACCAGCACCATTTTGTCTCTGCTCCCACTCTATGCAGGAAAAGCACATTGTGGAGAAAACAAGCTCAACGTCGTCACTAACAGCATTGATGTACTGACCGCTGCTGAAACAAACGACACAATGGACGTTTATTTCTTAGGCGGACACTTTGACCCTTATGCCAGAGCAGTTTTAGGGGCGCAAGCAGAGCAGCAAATGCAGCAGTATCACGTGAACAAAGCGTTCATTGGCGTGTGTGCATTGACATCCCGAGGGCTGACAACAAATAGTTTGTTAGAAGCTACAATGAAACAAGCGATGATTGCTCAAGCTCAGCAGGTCATCGTCGTTTGTGAATCCCGAAAAATTGGTAGCGACAATTTCCACCACGTATGTGATTTGTCAAAGATCGACATCATTATTACCGATCATCCCCCTCAATCAGATTTTCAACAACTCCTCGATCACAATGATATTGAATGTATTGTTGTGTCACCGAAATAAGGAATCTTAGAATGGCTTACGATCCCGTAAAAACCGCTGTGATTGGTTACGGATATTCAGCAAAAACGTTTCATTTACCCTTCATTAAAGCGCTACCAAATTTAACGCTGAGCGCGATAAGCTCTCGTCAACAGGAGGCGGTTCAAAATGATTGGCCAGATGCCAAGTGGTTTTCTGATGCGAATACTTTACTCGATGATAGTGATGCAGAACTCGTAATCATTACTGCGCCAAATGACGTACATTACGAACTTGCAAAGCGTGCGTTGAACAATGGGAAACACGTCATCGTCGAGAAACCGTTTGTTACTCGTATAGAAGACGGTAATGAACTTATCGCCTTGGCGGAAGAGAAAGGTCTAGTGCTGAGCGTTTTTCACAATAGACGTTGGGATGGAGACTTTCTCACGGTTAAATCTCTTATCGAACAAGGTAAGTTAGGTGATATAAAGCTGTTTGAGTCACACTTTGACCGTTACCGCCCTGAAGTTCGTCAACGATGGCGAGAGCTAGCTCAAGATGGTGGTGGTATTCTATTCGACCTTGCTCCTCATCTTCTCGATCAAGCATTGGTGTTGTTTGGCTTGCCAGATGCGATAGACGCACAATGTCGAATGATGCGTCCGGGCGCGACGACGATTGATTATTACAACTTGATACTTCATTACCCTGAGCATATTGTGCACTTGCATTCAAACTTGTATAGCCCAGAGCCGAATCTCCGATACAAAGTATTGGGTACGGAAGCTAAATATGAAAAGTTCGGATTAGATCCTCAAGAGGGCTACTTAAAAGAAGGCCGTTTGCCGGAAAACGATGCTTGGTCGGAAGAAGATGAGGCGTTATACGGCGTCCGTTACGACGAAGACGGTGCGCAAACTATCAAAACGGAGAGAGGCGCGTACCAAGCTTACTTTGTTGGTGTGGCAGACGCCATTCGTTTGGGCACTGATAACCCGGTTCCTGCCGCTCAAGCAGTACAGAATATCGCTCTGATTGAGATGGCATTGGAAAGCAGTAAAACGGGTAAAACGATTCAGGTGAAACCATGAGTTTGACGCTTGAACTCGTGGCCCTGCAAGAGCATGAACTTCAGTTGGCGGAATTTAATCACCATATTGCGTGGTCTATCGGCCTCGCTCTAAAAGAAGAGGCTGAAGCTCGCGGCGCGGCTGTTGCTATTGAGGTTTACGGCTTTGGACAAACGCTATTTCAATACGCGATGGCAGGAACCTGCGCTGATCATGTAGATTGGGTCCGTAGGAAGCGAAACTCAGTATTAAGGTATGGCCACAGCTCTTACTATCTTTCTCTGTACAACAAGCAAAAGCAACGTGATTTCGAAAATCAGCCTCATCTCGATGCTCGTGAGTACTGTGCTCATGGTGGCGCGTTCCCAATTCGGCTTTCTGGGTCTGGTTTGGTTGGGGTTGTGACGGTATCGGGTTTACCGCAGTTAGATGATCATCAGCTAGTTGTGGATATATTAAAAACGATGACAGAGACAAAACCCTCTTAAACGCCAAATATGAAAGTAGCACGGTTCTTTATCGTGCTACTGAATTCTCTTTTTAGCTCAGAAAGTGTTCTTTAATGTGAGCAAATATTAACATTGATCCCAACTTACTACCTGAAAATAAAATCAATTTCATATAACCTATACGCTCATTTATATAGAAAGCCTTCAAAGTTGGCCATTGGCAATGTCTTTTAGAAGAAAAGAAAAACTCAATCTTAGAAATCTTATTGTCACCCTATGTGTGTTCAGTGTGCTTGTCACTTTGATCAACGCATTCTACTCGATTTATCGTGTTCAAAGGGATCTCATCATCAATAACACGTTAGAATCAAACCGTGTTTACGCCC
The DNA here is from genome assembly GCF_033344475.1 of Vibrio sp. 1288. Classification (NCBI taxonomy): domain Bacteria; kingdom Pseudomonadati; phylum Pseudomonadota; class Gammaproteobacteria; order Vibrionales; family Vibrionaceae; genus Vibrio; species Vibrio sp. 1288. Next base: position 150,444 of record NZ_JAWPOX010000009.1, on the reverse strand, counting down.
AAAAAATGTCTGAAATGACAGACTCTTTCATAGAAAGCTCAATGTCGCAGCTAAAATACAGTGCGAACGTGCTAAAAGACAAGATGCATGACGCTCAGCTTCTTGATAAAGAGGCTGAGAGATTAAGAACGCAAACCAAATCATTTAACTCTGTGGTTGTCGTTAATGCAAAAGGGGTTATTATTTCTGTATCCCCTGAAACACTTCAGGTGAAAGGTGTAAGGTTAGTGGGTGAAAGAAAACGCCAGTCTTTAAACGCTCAAGCACCGGTTGTTACTGAACCATTTATATCGCCCGCTGGAAATTACTTGTTAACCATCTCATACCCTATATTTTCTCAATCTAATGAATATTTAGGTTATATCGGCGGCACTATTTATCTAGAAAAAGAAAATATTCTCGCAGAGTTACTCAGCCAGCACGCATACAAAGATGGTTCTTTCCTTTACGTTGTCGATGAGAGTAACACTCTGATTTATCACCCAGATCAATCGAGAGTTGGTGAAGTAATCGACGATAATGAGGCAATCAAAGCGGTGACGATGGGGCAGAGCGGTAACAAAGAAATTGTTAACTCTCGCGGCGTCGAAATGCTTGCTGGTTATGCACCAGTAAAGTCATCAGGATGGGGAATTGTTGCTCAGCGCCCGAAATCGATGACGTTATCTGTGCTAGATGAACAGATGTGGAATGTTTTCCTTAAGTCGATTCCAATTGGTTTATTAACTTTGTTGCTAATTTGGTTCTTGTCCCTTCTTATTTCTAGACCACTTTGGCAGTTAGCTGGTGCTGTGCGAGGTGTCGAAGAACATTCATCCTCTATCGAGGATCTCAAACTGGTTAAGTCTTGGTATTTTGAGGTCTCACATTTGAAGCTTAGCTTTCTTAAAGCATTTGGTATCGTGTCAAAAACCATTGATAAGCTGCAACTGGATACATTAACAGATTCGATGACTGGATTATTGAATCGACGTGGATTAGATAAAGTTCTTGGTTTGTTTAAGCAGGAAAATACCGCGTTCTCTGTTTTGGCGCTGGATATTGACCACTTTAAGAGCGTAAACGATAATTATGGCCATGACGTGGGTGATAATTTACTTAGAGAGTTTGCGCAGTTAATGAAAGACCAAGCTCGCTCTAATGATCACCTGTGTCGTTCTGGCGGTGAAGAGTTTATGATGTTTTTGGAAAAAACAGACGTAAACCACGCTATGGATGTTGCAGAGCGTATTAGACACAACGTGGAACAACATGACTTCCAGGTGGTTGGTAAGGTCACGGTTTCGTTGGGCGTTTCTCACTGGAAAGGCAATGACACACCAATTGAAGCAGTAATGAAAGACGCCGATAATGCACTTTATAAAGCGAAACATAATGGAAGAAATAGAACGGAGTTGGGTGACGACGCACAATAGATATTGCGCTTTATGCTGAACATAAAACGAGCCAGTGACTAACCTTTGCTGTTAATCGCTGGCGTAACCGCTACCAATTGCGCGAAACGGCAAGTTCAGCTCTAATTCTGGAATTTGTTTACCCACCCAAGCCGGAAATGTATTGCTATTTGGCCCTGGAAACAGCGTATATTCTTCAGCCCAAGGGTATTGGTTAATCACACTTTGTATTTTAGGGATAAGCTGGCGGGCCTTTTCACCTTGTATGGAGAGGATCTTTTCTGGTTTTGCACCATACCAATATCGATCTGGCGTCCCAGTTTGGTACTGATATAGAGCGGGTTGTCCGTGATTCACTCTCCAGCCGACTACTTCATACACTGTATATTCGTTCGCATTTTCAGGCTTTATTGCAAACCATGTATGAACGGCAAACCAGCCTCGCCAACCAAACGCGTCTGCGGCGTAAAACTCAATCACAGCATGCTTAACATTAGAAGGGTCGGGTGCGATACCCGCAGGTTCTCTGCTAGCAGTACGCCAATCTCCTTGAGTGCATCCACCCAGCATAACCGCGATTGACATGAACCCAATTTTTACAAGGTGAGTAAAGTTGAGAAGGTCTTTCATTTATTGCTCCTAGACCAACCGATGTTGGTAACGCTCTACTGATTTTAGCTATAAAAACGTGGCAAGCCTGATTGTTGAAATCCTCTCCTTATTAAAAGAGAGAGGGAAGTTAGTGCCATAATTCCAGTTCATACGTAATAATAAGGTAAGCCGATTTGTAACATGTGGCATAGACGATGCCGTATTTCTCGAACGATTCGTCTAGTTGCGTATGAAAAAGTAAGAGGTTGTATGTATTCCTTACACGGCCACATAAATTAAAAGCATTAAAAAACAGAGGTTTACAGTGGGTTTTGACTGATTGAGTGAGTTTGGGACCCTCACATTGCCTCACATTTGCTTGTTTTGGGCGGAATTTTCATCGCTCATCTTTTTGCGCGTTTAGAGTCAGCGTTCAGCTATGGCACAATAGGCGCTCACAGAACAAGTGCTGTTTGGTAATGCAAATAGCAGAAAAATAACTAGAAATAGAATAATTAATGTTTAAATCAAAAAGTATACTCGCATTAAGCGTGTTCGCATTTGGCTGTTTTGCCAATCAAGATAGCGAACCAACGTCCGTTGTGCTGAACTATGGTGATTCCTCCATCAGTACTGATATTCAAGCCAATCGAAAATTTCATGTTGTCCGAGACAATGAAAGTGAGCACGTAGAATTTTCCGGCGGAATCACAAAGGAGTATTCCGATTATATTGTGAATATTCATATCATAAGAAAAAGCAATATACGCAGATCAAGCCGTGAGCTGAATACTACCGTATTGATGAACAGTGATCAGATTGGGAAGCCTTTAGTGATTGGCATTGAAAATGATGAGTTCACTAGTATCACTTTGCGTTAATGCTTAGTATTTATTGAATAGGAATGAGGAAATTGATGCTCTCAATACGCTGTTATCGCACCGAGGATGCCCCAACACTGTGGGCACTCTTTTACCATACTGTGCGAATCATTAATCGTCGCGATTATACGGAATCACAAGTTTCCGCTTGGGCACCATCAGATTTTGACCTCGATGTGTGGCAACGAAAAATGGACGATATTCAACCATACGTCGCGGAGATAGAAGGGCAGGTCGTTGGCTATTGTGATTTGCAAGGTGACGGTTTGATTGATCATTTCTTTTGCCATCATGAATACCAAGGACAAGGTGTTGGTCGTGATTTGATGTCTTTTCTTTGTTCACAGGCAAAAGTACAGGGGATAAAACGACTGTATTCTGAAGTGAGTATTACCGCCCGACCTTTTTACGAGAAAATGGGTTTCACAGTTAAGTCTCGACAACGTGTTGAGGTTAGGGGAGAAACCTTAACTAACTTTATGATGGAAAAGTATATTTAACTTAAATAGTGAGCTTGAACACAGATATAAAATGTTTTCCAATGTGAAAACGAGTTCATTGATCTCGCACCAACGTTTTGTTTGAAAACAGTGTACATAATCTTCTCTGGAACGCCATTACCGCATTTCGTCTCTGAAGGCTTAAAAACAGTCTGAAAGTTTTGGTTTTGCGGCGGGTAATAGCGTTCCAAACGCCAAATGTGTCTGGCTAACCATCTCAGGAAGAGAAGTAGTACTATGCGCCCTTATCTCAAATACGTTGTTCCAACATTGATACCATTGCTTGTTTGGTTAATGCCTCTCTCTGCGTTCCCATTTGATGGCATTACTATCGTCCAGCAAAGAGTGATTGCAATCTTCTTGCTTGCCGCACTTTGCTGGGTATTCGAGCCAATTCCAATCTACGCCACTTCGGTTGTGATCATTGTCCTAGAGCTATTGCTTGTATCAAATAAAGGTATTGTGCTCTTTCGTTTGCAAGAAGGGCAGCCACATTTTGGTGAGCTATTACAATACAACGAGATAATGGCGACCTTCGCTAGTCCGATTATCATGCTCTTCCTCGGCGGTTTCTTTTTGGCTATGGCGGCGACAAAGTACAGGTTAGATGTCAACTTAGCCCGAGTGTTACTCAAACCATTTGGACAAAAACCAAAGTTCGTTATGCTGGGGTTGATGCTGATCACCGCTGTTTTTTCCATGTTTATGTCAAACACCGCAACAACAGCGATGATGTTGTCCATTTTAACCCCTGTGATAGCGGTTTTCGGGCCTAAAGACCCAGGTCGAATTGCATTCGCCTTGTGTATTCCTGTTGCAGCCAACATTGGTGGCATTGGTACTCCAATCGGCACGCCACCGAATGCCATCGCCCTAAAGTATTTGGTTGGTGACAACTTAATTACGTTTGGTGAATGGATGGTATTTGGTGTGCCATTCGTTATTGTGATGATGGCGTTAGCCTGGTTTCTGATTGGCTTTTTGTATAAAGCCGAACAAACCACCATCGATCTGAACATTAAAAGCAAGTTTTTGAAAACACCCAAAGCAATAATGGTTTACGTCACCTTTGCCGGCACGATTATTCTTTGGTTGATGGGTTCTGCACATGGAATGAATTCTTACACAGTAGCATTAATTCCGGTCGCAGTGTTCTCATTGACGGGCATCATTAACAAAGAAGACTTGAAGAAAATCTCTTGGGATGTGCTTTGGTTGGTGTCAGGCGGTATTGCTCTGGGCCTTGCTCTAGATAAAACCGGGCTTGCGAAGCTGGTGGTACACAGCATTCCGTTTGATCAGTTCTCGCCATATGTTGTCTTGTTTGGTGCGGCTTTCTTGTGCTTGTTAATGGCAAACTTTATGTCGCATACAGCCACCGCAAACTTGCTGATGCCGATAATGGCTGCGCTGGGTACTTCTATGGCTTCGCTAACGCCTCTCGGCGGTGAAGTTACTCTGATCTTGGTCGTGACATTTGCCGCTTCACTCGGTATGTCGTTACCAATCAGTACGCCACCAAACGCGTTAGCTCATGCAACAGGGCATGTCGAGAGCGGCCAAATGGCTCGTATCGGTGCCGTGCTAGGCGTGATTGGCGTATTACTCAGTTTTGTGATGGTGTGGATTTTACATACTGTTGGGCATATTGGATAACCCATGTACGAAACGAAGTTAGACGCGTTAGTACAACGCTACTTTAATCACCTTGAACGCCGATTAACGGTTCTATCCGGGTCGGTGCTTATTGAGCAAGCTGGCTACAACGATCGCTTGTACTATGTGCTGTCGGGAGAACTGGCGGGCTATTACGCGGAAGATGACAAGAAACCGATTCAGGTATTTTCTGCGTCTCAAGGTGCGTTTATTGGCGTACATAGTTTCTTTTCTGGTACGTGGACTGCCTCTTCGACAGTGATTGCTCAAACCGATGTTGAATTGGCTTGGATACAGCGTGATACGCCCGCCGTGGAAGAGGCGACATACGGACCATTGACGACACAATTTATGCCTGTGATGGTTAACGAATTATCTCGTCGTCAACGGCGCGCAATGCAAGAGGCATTGGCTAAAGAAAAAGCACTACAAAAGCTTCATACCGCAGAGCAAATGACAACGTTGGGGCAGCTTGCAGCGGGTATTGCTCATGAGTTGAACAATGCGATAGGCGTTGTAAGCAGTAAATCAGAACGGCTAGAGACAGTTATCATGGAACTGCTTGAAGAAGTTCATCCGGAAGCGAGTCAATTTTTTGATTTTGGTTTAATGCAAGGGCAGAAAGTCTCTTCTAGCGAAGCGAGAAAGCGGGGGCGCCACTTCGAAAAATACTACGGTTTAACCAAGGAGGTTGCTCGTGATCTTGCACGTGCCGTTCCAAATAACTTCCTTTCAGAACATTGGCTAAAAAGACCAGAAGAAGCGATACGTTTCTGGCAAATGGGGCGAGATCTGCATGACTTACGCATCGCTTCTAAACATACCGTTGGCATTGTGCGATCCGTAAAACAATTGGGGCGCACGGATATCGACTTGGATGAAGCGATTAACATCAATGATTCAATCAATCGCGCCTTGGCTCTATTGCAAAGTGACTTAAGACGAGTGAGTGTTCGTTTTAGCCCTGCGGATTTACCTGCTTTTATTGGTTCTCAAACCGAACTCGTCCAAGTTTGGGTAAATATATTAAAGAATGCGTGCGATGCACTTGGTGAAACGGAGAAACCCGGTATCGAAATACATACTCGGGAGAGTAAGGGTAAAATTTTGGTCACGATTGCTAACAATGGACCAGAAATTGATGAAGCGACACGTAGAAAAATTTTCCGGCCAAACTTCACCACTAAAAAAGGGGGATTGTCGTTTGGTTTAGGGTTAGGTCTGTCGATTGTGAAGCGCATTATCGCCGGATATAACGGCTCTATTGTGGTAAAGAGCGACAGTGAAAAAACGATTTTTAGAATCAAGTTACCAGTAGAGGGTGAGCATGGAGAAGCTTAATGTAATTTGCGTTGATGACCAACGAGAGGTACTAAGCGCGGTTCTACAAGATTTAGAGCCGTTAAATCAATGGTTGAATGTCGAAGACTGCGAATCAGCAGGTGAGGCTCTAGAACTGATGGATGAATTTGATGCAGAAGGCGAGATGATCGCATTGATTATTTCCGATCATGTGATGCCAGGTAAAACGGGAGTAGAACTGCTGACCGATGTATCAAAAGACGGTCGTTTTGGCTTTACGAGGAAAGTGCTTCTTACCGGGCAAGCGACGCACACCGATACGATTAATGCGATCAACTCCGCAGGTATTGATCGCTACTTTGAGAAGCCATGGCAAGCGAGCCAATTGATTGAGTGCGTTAGAAACTTGGTGACCCAATATATCTTTGATGTGGGCTTAGATTACACTCAGTATCACGAACATTTAGATCAGAGTGTGGTGTTTGAACGTCTACGTTAATCGGGAGACATTAAGCTTGTTTTCGTCACGGCCCGTTAGTGTCTGAAATCTATAGTGAATAGTTCAGCATGTTTAACGTGGCCGTGCGGAATATTGCTCTAGTATGCTTAACTCAACGAATAGCGGCTTGCACTGGCAACAGAAAGTGGCTTAGAGAACCAATAACCTTGCAGATAATCGACGCCCATTTCGGTAAAAAATTCACACATTTTGGCGTCTTCAATTCCCTCAATCACTACTTCAATATTATTTTCCTGGCACATAGTGATAAGAAACTTCAGATATTCTTGTGAAGAGCGGTTGGTTAGTGTTTTCCACGCCATCGACCTATCAATTTTGATTTGTGTCATCGGGAGGTCGAAGAAGCTATTTAATGAACTGTAACCAGATCCAAAGTCATCCAGAGAGAGTGCAAATCCTAGTTCCCTGAGGGTATTCAGAGGGGCAATGGCTGTCTGATTATTATCCAAAATAAACGTTTCTGTTAGTTCCAACACAATAGACTCAGGATCGACACCAACCTCATCCGCCATGGCTTTAATTCGCGCAGGGAATTCACTATTCATTAACTGAAGTACAGAAACATTCACGTTTACACGAACTTGGTTTTGGTAACGCTCACGGTAGTTTTTGATAAATTCACACGCTTTGGCAAAGACTTGATATCCGAGTTCGACAATCAAACCTTTGTTTTCTGCGACGGGGATGAATTCGTCTGGATAAATTTCGCCAAACTCTTTGCTACGCCAGCGAACCAGAGATTCGAAGCTCACTACTTTTGAGCTTTTGGCGTCAATAATTGGCTGAAACTTAACGCTTAATGTCTGTTTTTCAAGTGCACTTTTTAGACCTTGCTCAATAAAGAAATAACGGTCTACGGCATGCTGAGTTTTCTCACTGTAAACCGCAACACGGTCTTTATTCTGCTCGCTTGCGTACTGACAAGTTCGTGCTGCTTTACGTAATATTTCCTCTGCTGAGTGACTTGGATCTATGCAAGGATACAAACCAATACTAATGTTACTTCCTAAGTATTGGCCCTCTTCAATCACTGCCTCGTGGTAGGTTTCCTTTAAACTTTCGGCATAACTTTGCAGCGTTTCTACCGAGCATTCATCGTGAATCAAAATCGCAAAGTCATCATCATGTACGCGATATACAGAACTATTTGGAGAAGGTAGGTGACTGAGAGTTTGTAGCAATTTTTCCACTAACCCATCGACCAACTCGCTGCCATATTGATTTAAGTAAGATTTAATCTCTTCTATCTGAATGTAACAGATAGATGCACAAGAATCAGTGGCTCGCACACTATCTTCAATATCCAGCAAGAGATGGGCGCGATTAGCCATACCTGACGCATTGTCATGAAATGCGACTTGATGAATGTAGCTTTCCATCAGCTTGCGTTCAGAAATATCACGGTGGCTACCAACCATATAATGACCATGTTCTGTTTCTTTGGTCATGGCTACACCTTCAATCCAGACGTACTGTCCATTGGGTTTACGCACGCGGTAGGTCGTTGTGACCCTCGTGTTGTTGGTAATGATGTGAGCATCGACCCGAGTGGAGAGTCTTTCTCGATCGAGAGGGTGAACAAGGTCTAACCATTGCTCTAAGCTGATTCGACCAGCGTTGATACCAAGCTGCTCATAAAAGCCCTTGTTATAAAATACCATGGTGCCAAACTCATCCATGTAAAAGAGGCCTTCGTTAAATACATCGAAGATATGAATGAATCGTTCTTCGACGATTTTTAGGAACTCTCGGTCACTATCTGAGACTTGTTGGTCAAATATGGTGGTCAAGATATTTCCTCCTCGAGCCTTTTAGCATCAGAGATGAGTGTTGGGGTTGATAACATAGAGTTGATCTGCTGGCGTACATTACAATCACAAAAGTGTCAGTTCAAATTGTTTGGCTATCATTTTATGCGCTACTAGGTTAATAACATACTAAGATTAGGCGGCTAATCATCGACATTTATAAAAAATAGTCAACAGTAAAAATCATTTATAAAATACAGTTATTGATGCCGTCCGCAATCTATAAATATTTATGAATAATTATCCTAAAGTTATTTTCAGTTGTGTCGGTATCAATGTGCTGTTTTCTAACGTCATTTGTATATATGTTATCTTGGATAAAACCATAATAACAAAAAGGACTTAATGAGCGCGACCGATTATTAATTGACAGGATGCTCATTAATTGTAATCAATTCAAATTTATTATCACGCCAAGTAATCAAATCTCTTATAATGCGGACGTTAATATCGAGTAAGCCTTCTTTATATGCAGTACGATCCGAAAAATTCAATCAAAATTGCGCTCGCTGATATCGGCGTTGGTATGTTTGTTACCGCGATAGAGCACAACAAGCGCGTCAATTTAGCCAATGCAGGGCGGATATCTAGCCCTGAAGGCATTAAGAAGCTTGCTACAAGTGGCGTAAAGTATGTTTGGGTAGATCAAACATTATCTTCGCAGCAGTGTGTCTTCAAGCCTGTAGATGAATCAACTGATGCCACTAAAGAGACGCGAGAGCAGAAACACTCCGATTTTAAGAGGGATCAACGAGCTTATCGTTCGAGAGACATCCAACACAAGCGAGCCAAAAGGCTGATCGCCGAAGCAAAAGATTTGGCGCAAAAACTATTGAATCAAACTTTTGAAGGAAAAATCATAGAAGTTGATGAAGTAGAAGCTTGGGCTGACGATGTCATTGAAAGTGTTTTTATTGACTCAGATGCGTTGCAGTGTGTCTCTGCACTCCGAAAAAAAGACTCTTATTTATTGGAACACTCCGTCAATGTCGCTTGTCTTTTAGTGTCATTCGGTAAGTACTTGGGCTTGGATAAACCAACGCTAAAACAGCTTGCTGTAGGTGGCATTATTCATGATGTAGGTAAAATTAAAGTCGATGATAAGATCTTGCACAAGCCAGCGAAGCTAACGCCTGAAGAATTTGAACATATGAAGCTACATCAAGTGTTCGCAGGTGAGATTATCCTTCACGTAAAAGGGCTTAGTGACGTAAGCCGTGATGTTTGTTTGATGCACCACGAGAAGTTAGATGGCAATGGTTATCCTAGAGGCTTGAAGGGGGAGGAGATTCCAATTCACGGCCGTATGAGCTGTATTGTAGATATCTACGATGCGCTAACGGCTGATCGCTGTTACAAAAAAGGCATGAGTTCTGCCGAAGCGTTTAAAATCTTGTTGAGTCTAACGCCATTTCATTTAGACGCCGACTTAGTTTACAAATTCATTAATTGCATTGGGATGTACCCCGTAGGCTCTATTGTCGAGTTGAACGATGGGCGTGTTGGTATTGTTTGGTCTTCAAATGAATCTCAAGCATTAAAGCCAGAAGTGAAATGTTTCTACTCCCGCAAGTATAAACGATACATTGATGTCACGATGGTGGATTTAAAAACGAGTGCGTACAAAATTGAAAGAGCGATAGCGCCTTCATCGTTAGAGATCGATCCTAAGCCTTTTTATGATTAAGAGAAATAGATAAGCTTATACAACAGGCTTTACATCCTTGCATGTAGATCGTATTTTATTTGCATAACTATCTATTAATTTTTTCTAAGTTATTTAGATGCAAGATGGTTATTAAGACCTCGGCTTCATGGATAGAAACCGGGCGATAAAATAGTTCTATACACAATGGGCTATAAACCTCATTTTGCTGGAAGGGATGCCAATGCAAATAGATACATGGATTTTTTACACTCTTGCTATTCTCGTGCTCACAGCTTCACCAGGACCAAGCTCACTGTTGTGTTTAAGTAAAGGAGTGAGTAGTGGGTTTCGTATTGCTTTCATGACTGCACTTGGCAGTTTGTCTGCGATTACGATCATCCTTACGCTCTCATTTACCGGGCTGGGAGTTGTCATTGCTTCATCTGAGTTAGTTTTTAATATTATCAAATGGTGTGGCGCCGCTTATTTAATCTGGTTAGGTATTCAAGCGTTGCGCTCATCTCAGACAGATTTTAATAAAACGGCAACGACTCAAAGTTCCGCGACAGCGTTTAGCGCGTTCACTAGTGGTTTCATTGTTGGCGCTAGTAATCCCAAAGCGATAGTCTTTTTCACCGCTTTGTTTCCTCAATTCATAGAACCTTCCGCACCGCTACTGTCTCAATACGCGATTTTCGCGTCTACATTTGTGGTTTTTGAGCTTAGCTGGCTAACATTTTATGCATTGTTAGGGGTAAAAGCCTCCGATTGGTTGTTTGTCGCTGGAAGGGCGAAGTTGTTTAATCGTTTGACTGGGGGAGTATTTATTGGTGCAGGCGTGATGTTGTCGACGGCAAACCGATAAATAAGACAGACTTCGGTACGCAGTTAGGTTTTCCCATATAGTAAGTTGGAATGCGCTAATTTAGCTTTGTCTTATTTCCAGAATGGAAATAGACGTTTTGTTTATTTTCATTAGTGGCAACACCCAAGCAGGAGTAAAATCACGTTACTCTTTAGGGGTAGAGCTCGTATTTTGTCTTGTGGGCTTGTGGTTACTTTGTAGGAATATCTTAGATGACAAGCCTTTCTAAACTACAACAACGTTTTCTAGATATCGCGACCGACGTCCGTCTTTCTCCAAAACAGAAGTCGAGTTTTTTAGCTTTAGAGGCTGAAGCGTGCATTCCTTACATGACCGTATCTCCATCACTGAGACAAGCAATGGATGAAGGCATCATCTGCGATATGTTTGAAGGTCATGCACCGTTTAAACCTCGCTATGTGTTGCCTGATTACGCTAAATTTCTATCGCAAGGCTCAGACTATTTAGAGTTGTCTCCGGCTGATGATTTCGATGATGCGTTGAACATGCTGACCATCATTTACCATCATGTTCCTTCGGTAACGAACATTCCGGTTTACTTAGGCCAGTTAGATGATGTCTTGTTGCCTTACATAGGCGACCTAACAGAGAGCCAGATTTACAAAAAGTTAAAACATTTTTGGATCATGCTGGATCGCACATTGCCAGATGCGTTTATGCATGTGAATGTCGGACCGACAGACAACATTATTTGTCGCACTGTTTTAAAAGTAGATGCGGAGCTCAAGCAGATCGCACCGAATCTCACCTTTATGTACGACGAGACAGTTACGCCTGATGACTTACTTCGTCAAGCGACACAGAACATTTGTGAATGCAGTAAACCGCATATCGCCAATTACCCAATGCACGCGAAAGCCTACAACGGCTCACGCTTTGGTATTGTAAGTTGCTACAACTCGCTTCCATTAGCAGGTGGCTCGAACACATTGGTGCGAATGAATTTAAAAGAAGTTGCAAAACGAGCATCAGACTGTAACGACTTCTTAAACAGTGCGTTGCCTTCTTACCATCGATTAATGGTCGAGCTCATAAACGCAAGAAGCACGCACTTGCATGAAAAATCGAACTTCTTTCAAGGCTTTTTGACGCAAGAAGGGTTGATAAAAGAGTCCTATTTCGCGCCAATGTATGGCGTTTACGGCATGGCCGAAGCGGTAAACCTTCTATTTGAAAAAGAAGGGCAAATAGGGCGATACGGAAAAAATGATCGAGCAAATACTTTTGCTCATGATGTTTCAGCAACACTGGCTAAACTGGTGGACTCAACCCCGGTGAAATATGGTTTAGATGGCAAAGCGCTCTTACATGCACAAGGCGGCATTAGCTTAGATCATGATGTTACGCCAGGTGTACGTCTGCCTTATGGTGCAGAGCCAGACCCTGTCACTTATGTACAAGCAACGGCGAAGCATCATCAGTATTATCGTGCGGGTATCAGCGATATTTTGACGATTGATGAAACGGTGAAATCTAACCCAGAAGCGATGTTCAATTTATGTAAAGGGGCACTAAATGCTGGTTATCGTGAGTTTACCGCGAATGTCACTTCAAATGACTTAATTCGCGTGACAGGCTACATGATCAAACTTTCAGATGTCGCGAAATATGATAAAGAAGGTTCGAGAACCAACACGACGTTTCTAGGTGCAGAAGCAGCAAAAAATACCAAAATTTTAGAACGCTCGCCACGTGTGGTGAGTCATGAAGTAACACCGACTTACACGCAGGCATAAGTTCGGTTTAGGAAAGAACAAGATGTCTAGACGAAGTGGAAGCCTTTTGGCAAAAGTCACTCGTATCCTTCCTTTCTCTTGTGTTGATGGGCCAGGAAATCGTCTAGTCATCTTTCTACAGGGTTGTAACTATCAGTGTTTGAACTGCCACAATCCTCACACGATAAACCATTGTAATCATTGTGGTGAGTGTGTGAGTGAATGTTCAGCAGGCGCATTGAAGTTCGACGAAAACAACAACGTTGTTTGGCTTAAAGAGGAGTGCACCCACTGCGATCATTGTATAGAGATATGTCAGAACCAATCTAATCCAAAAATTACTGACTACTCTGTAGTAACAATGTTCGATTTGATACGCAAACATCGCTTTTTCATCAGTGGTGTTACTGTATCCGGTGGGGAATCTACCTTACAACTTCCTTTCATTATTGAGCTGTTTAAAGGGATAAAACAAGATCCTGAATTACGGCACCTCTCTTGTTTCATCGACAGTAACGGTTCTTTAGCGGTTGCTGGCTGGCAGCGTATTCTACCTTTTCTGGATGGCGCAATGATCGATTTGAAAGCGTGGCAGACGGAGACGCATCAGTGGCTAACTGGGCGTGATAATCATCGTGTATTTAAAACCCTTCAGTACCTTGTTGAGCACGAAAAATTGTACGAGGTCCGCTTACTGCATATTCCCCAAAAAAGTGATTTAGATATAGAAATCGTAGCAATTGGACGTTACTTGAGTACTCTTCCTGAATCGGTGATTATACGTTTAAATGCCTTTCAGCATCACGGAGTAGTGGGGGAGGCGTTAACTTGGGATATGTGCTCTCATCATGATATCGAACGCTTAAAATCAGAGCTTCGATGCTACGTGAGTAACCCTATCACAGTGCCGACAGTACTCACGTAGTACCGTTGTTTATCTATGCTTACGCATCACAGGCATCTAACATGGCGCAGGCGTCGAGTAATTGTTGCTGCAACCATTTTAAAGCGGGATCGTTTAAGCTCGCTTTGTTCCAAACGAGGCTGTAGGCTACCTGTCCGTAATCGAATGGAAGAGCTTGTTCAACCAAACCTTTTGCTTGCATTGCCGCTCTTGCCCAAAGCTTGGAGCATGTGAACAAGTAATCCGAGTGCTGACACATCACCGCAGCTGAACCAAAGTCGGCTACACGCATGGCCAAGTTTCGCTTTGAATGCCTTTGGGTGAGATTTTGCTCAAAATAAGGTTGTGACAGATCTTTATCATGAATACCGATGTGTCTTGCACAAAGGTAACTTTCAACAGATAAGGGTTGCTCAGCGAGTGGGTTCGATGCTCTCATTAAGCAAACCATTTCGTCTTTCAAAATGGTTTTCCAGACCAAGTCTTTATTTTGTGTGGGTGGTTGGCTGAGATCGTGAGGAAGCAACAAAAAATCCACTTGACCTCTTGCTAATGCATCGAAGCTCATTTCCTCTTTCGCATGGACATTCAAGTGCGCGTGGTTGCTCAGTTGTTGGGACAAGTGCTGTAGAACTGGCGCAAAGAGCTCAAATGAACTTTCACGCATTGCTAATGAAAAACTACCTTGATAGTAAGCCGGATTGAAAGAGCCTTGATGTAATAATCCATTCATACTGGAGAGTATGCCATGGATTGATGGGCCTATATGCAGCGCAAATGCTGTCGGCACTAAGCGAGTGCCATCACGGTAAAAAAGGTCATCCTTTAGCGTTTCGCGCAACTGTCCGAGCGTTTTACTGACGCTCGATGGTGTTACACACAAGCGTTCTGCCGCAAGTGTGACGCTGTGAGTGGTTAACAACATATGTAAAACAGTTAGATGTTTAAGGCTTATACGCGAAAGAGCAATGTAGTCCATAAATAGCATGGTTTCTTATGATTTTTGGCAGTATATCAGCATGAAACAAATTTTTACTATTGTTTATCTCGGAAACACGCCTGTTTCTCTTTGAGCTCAATGCATTTAATGGGTTGCATAAGGATTGATGGTGCTTATAAGTCTAGAAATTTATCTTAGTTTTGTTGGACTTTAATGCTTTCATTTATTCAATTCTAAAGCTTCTATGTAATTTTAATCAATTTGGAGGAGTTGATTGATTTGTACACGAATTAAACTTGTTCCTTGTTAATTAAAATAGATATTGTTTTGTTGATTGTTTGGTGATTTACTCATGATCCCTCAGTAACAAAGGTATAAATAATTAATGGACGACCCCTTTAGTCGACAAAACCCTTCACCATATGTCTTCTTATTATTGGAGACATGCTCATGCTAGAACTTTTTATGCAACCAGAAGCTTGGGCTATTTTCGCCACTTTGTTTGCGCTTGAAGTTGTCTTAGGCGTTGATAACGTCGTTTTTATCTCTGTCTTATGTGAAAGACTGCCGCTGCACCAACGTAAGCTGGCAAGAAACCTTGGTATTGGTCTTGCTGTTATTGCTCGTATTGGTTTAGTGTTTTCAATCTCTTGGATCATGCAACTGACTCAACCGCTATTTTCTTTGGCGAACCAAGCGTTTACCGGAAGAGACGTCATCATGATTGCGGGTGGTGCATTCCTCTTGGCTAAAAGCCTGAAAGAGTTGTGGAGTTGGTTAAATCACAACGAGTCGGCTCACTCAACTCACGCCCGTACTGGTTTAGCGGTAGTTCTGTTGCAGATTGTTGCCGTGGATGCTGTATTCTCGATGGACTCAGTGATAACCGCCGTTGGTTTGACAAGTGATGTCCCACTTATGGTCGCAGCGATTGTTTCGTCTGCTATCGTGATGGTCATGACAGCCGAAAAAATCAATAACCTAGTGTCGTGTTACCCTGGTTTTAAGACACTTGCTTTGTTATTCCTCGTTTTGTTAGGTGGTTTATTGATGGCAGAAGGCTTCGAAATTCATATCAACAAAGGTTATGTGTATTTTGCGATGGCATTCGGCTTAATTCTGGAACTTTGTCATATCCAGTTAAAAAACAAACAACGCCCGACTATTAAACGTCTTAGTCCGTTGCGAGTTCATCCAACCAGATTAGAAGCTCGTCAATAATAAAAGATATTGCCGCTCATATGAGCGGCATTTTTATATTCGTCATCACCTATTTTTACTCTCTTTTTATTTTGTTGTCGTTTCGACAAAAAATCGCATTTGTTGTGGGGTTGAAGATTTTTTATATAGACCGCCCAACTAATATGAGTGAACGACAATAATGGATAAAATGATCGATGCGTTAGCAACCCATGGCTACTACATCTGGGATGATTTTCTTTCTGAACAAGAAGTGGCTCAATTACGAGACTGCATTCCAAGTAACTGGAAAAAAGCGCGTATTGGTCGTAATGACGATGTGACACGTATCGAGTCAATTCGAAGTGACAAAATTCAATGGTTATCGCCCAATATGGGGCACGCGGTTACTTCTTACTTAGATAAGATGGAAGAAATACGCCAAGAAGTGAACCGTCACTTGTTTCTGGGGCTTTTTGAGTATGAAGCTCACTTTGCCAAGTACGAGGAAGGGGATTTCTACCAAAAGCATCTAGATTGTTTTAAGGGCAATGAAAACCGTCGATTGACAACCGTTTTTTACATGAACGAATCTTGGACGGAAAAGGATGCAGGTGAATTGGTGGTTTACGATCTAAATGATAATAAGATAGCAACCATCCCTCCTCAATCGGGACGCTTACTTTTATTCTTATCTGAGCAATTCCCGCATGAGGTTTTACCGACCAATGCTGAGCGTTTCAGTATTGCAGGTTGGTTCAGAATCAATGGTGTGCGAGACAATGTACTTGATATTGCAAAATGATTGGTTTGCAACCTGCACAAAATCAGCAAAGGGCGTAGATACGCCCTTTATCGATTAAACATTAGTTGATAGCTCGTAACACTCGGTCATGTTTCGCTCTAGCACTGCATAGACGTCAGAACAAAGTTCTTGTTTAGCGACTTGCTCGCCCATAATCGCGGCGATTTGTGCTTGAGCCATTCGTCCTCGGTAGGGACGGTCCTGAGACAGAGCTTGAAAAACATCGGCAACCGCGACAATACGCGATGGTACATCGAGTTCGTCTCCTGTTTTATGATAAGGATAGCCAGAACCGTCCAAACGCTCGTGATGATTAGAGGCCCACTCCGCTATTTTAGCGTTGGGAAACACTTTGTGTAATGCGAGCTGAGTATCAATTGTATGGCGTTTAATACGCGTATACTCTTGTTTATTAAGAGAGCCTTCTTTATGAAGAATCTCATCTGGTGTTTTTAACTTTCCGATATCATGCACCAACCCAGCAATAAATAGCATCTCTTGGTCGTGCTCACAAAACCCAAGCTTGATGGCTAGATACCGAGATAACTCCGCCACTTTTTGCGAATGTTGATAAGTAAATGGGCTTTTTGCGTCAACAATTCGAGCGATAAACATTCCCAAACTATTCATATCTTGGATGGTGAGCTGTTTTTGAAGCCAATCAATGCTTTTAAAGTTTAATCCGATGGTTTCTATATTTTCAGACTCCATCGCGAACCAAAATGCGTCGGTCATAACGAGCTTAACCATTGCCTTAGCCATGTCTGGATTAAACAAAGTTCCAGAGTTTGCCATGATGCATTCTGCAATTAGTTCTTCATGAAGTGTGACAATGTCACAGTGGCAGTTCATGACGTATTTGGAACGCATAAAATCGAGACGATCGGCTAAATAGAGTAGGGCAGCGACCTCTTTTTCAAAAGGCGGTAAATCAAGATATTTTAGTTCACTCCAATGTGTATGGTGGTAAAGAACAGGTGTCGCAAACTGACGCAACAAACGACACTGCTTGAGGCTTCGGTATCCTCTTAAGCAATGTGTTTTTACATCTTGTGGCACCAACTCCTCAAGTAACATTTTATGTTCTTGTGTTTCGGAGACCCCACAATCGTGGATCATCCCTGCGAAGTAGCAAAACTCCGCTTTTTCTGGTTCCCAGTTCATGACCCGAGCACATTGGTAAGCGATGTAAGCGACACGGTGGCTATGGTGCGTATCATCAACACCTACATAGTCGAGTGCTCGAGCAACCCAGATAAGTGCTTGTTTCAGATCGACTTCAAAGCCCATGTCCGTATGGGAATGGCAAGAATGATTCATGGTTTATACCGACATTGCTAATTAGCCCACGCTAAACCCAAATCAGAAGGTGATAGGAAAAATTGGGTACGACAGCGAATAGACCCCAAAAAGGTGGGCGTTTAGACATAGTTTTGATTGTGGGCGGGATAATAATCCTAGTTGCATAATAATATCACCTGAAGCTCATGGTTAAGAGTCAGATATTTGAACTAAGTATAAGTTTTGAAAGATTATTGTTGCTCTTGTTGACTTATTTGAAAACGACAATAAATCATGATGTAACGCATTCTTATTTTTATTTTTGTAAATCGTGTTCGGGCTCAACCAGAGACACACGGTATTGATGTGTGATTAACAGAATTTATATTGTTGTTCTTGAAGGCAAAAAATAAGAAGACTTCTTCGAGGCTTGCTCTGTAACTAACAGAGTATTAGGTAAAGCAGCTTGTTAACAACATGACAATAGAGCGTCGTTGAAAATATTTTCTCTGTAGCTCATGTTGTTGAGGAAAGATAATAAAATGGTACGGCTTCCCAGCGATGTTAGCCTTTTTGGTGAGATAAGTTTATTGAAAATGTGTGATTGCAAAGTAAGCATAGGTGGTAAAAGTAGCTAGAATGATAGCTCTAAATGAAAAGGATTTCGTATGTTGAAGCATCGTTTATATCGGACTTACACCGCAGGGTTAAAAATAGCAGCCCTTATCCTTCCTATGCCGAGACCAACCTTGTTTTCCGGCCCTGGTTCGATGAATGAGCTATTAGAATCGATGACCGAGCTGGGATTTAAACGCGTCTTGTTAGTTACCGACGAAGGGTTAGTCCAAGTCGGTATTGTAGATAAGGTGCTTGAGGCAGCAGCACAACTCGATTTACAGTTAGATGTTTTCTCGCAAGTTAAGCCCGATCCTACCTATGATCAGGTTGAGAGCGGTCTAGAGGCTTATCATCGTTTTCATTGTGAGGGCATATTAGCTTTGGGCGGCGGCTCTGCAATGGATTGTGCAAAAGTCATCGCTGCGAAAGTTACCAATAAACGGCCAATCAAAAAATTAGCTGGACTATTGAAGGTATGGCGAATGCCAGCGCCGCTTTTTGCTATTCCAACAACGGCTGGAACCGGAAGTGAAGTTACTATCGCTGCGGTCGTGTCAGATCCCTCCTCACACATTAAAACCCCTTTAATGGATCCAAAGTTGGTGCCACTAATGGCAGCTTTAGATGCGAATTTAATGATTGGTTTACCTCCTAAGATCACGGCTGATACTGGCGTTGATGCATTAACCCACGCTATTGAGGCCTATGTATCGAAAAACGCTACTCAAGAAACGATGGCTTATTCGGTTGCCGCTATTAAACTCATTTTTAAATATCTTCCTAGGGCTGTGATGCAAGGGGATGATGTCGAAGCTCGTCATAAAATGGCTATGGCATCCTATTACGCGGGTTTAGCATTTACCAAAGCGAGTTTGGGTTATGTTCATGCCTTTGCTCACACATTCGGTGCGAGATATGGAATACCTCATGGTATGGCAAACGGATTAGCCTTGTTACCTGTGCTGCGCTTTTCATTATCAGAGATAGAGCCTCAACTAAGAAAACTCGATGCGTTGACGGCCGAAGGGCAGTCAGGTGAGGCGAGTGCTCAACACTTTTTGACGCATGTGGAGTCTTTGTTTGCAAGCATTGATATTAAGCAGAAAAGTGCACTCATTCAGCGCGAAGATGCTGATGCGCTTGTAGATTTAATTCTGAAAGAGGCGCACTGGAATTACCCTGTTCCCAAGTTCATGAACAGGGAAGAATGCACACAGTTATTGTTAAATATCAGCAAGGCGTAAATTATAGTTTACATGTGTGGTTTTTTATCCTTACACTTTGCTTGATCTTCTGCTAAAGATCCTACAATATCGACGGCAATACAAATATGGTGTTGGTTTCGGTCCGCCGTTGCCCGATCTAATACTGATAATTTCTAATAAAGTGTAAAGATTAATATACAATGAGTCGTTCTAAAGTATTCGGTAGTACGCTAATTATTGCGGGCACTACAATAGGCGCTGGTATGCTAGCGCTTCCACTTGCCTCTGCCGGCATTGGTTTTTCAACTTCAATTATCATCATGCTAGGTTTATGGGCTCTGATGGCTTTCACTGCCTTACTTATGCTTGAGCTTCATCAACATGCGGAGAGTAGTGCTACACTTCATACTTTGGCGAAACAGATCCTAGGTCAAAAAGGCAAGTGGGTGGCAAGTTTTGCGATGTTGTTCCTTTTCTACTCGTTGTGTGCAGCGTATATCGCTGGCGGTGGTGCTCAGTTCGGAGACCGCCTTGCACAATGGTTTGACCTCGATATTTCAGGGCCTACATCAACGATAATCTTTACCTTAATTGTGACTTTAGTTGTGACGGTGGGTACCGGTACGGTCGATAAAGTAAACCGAGTACTGTTCGCGATGAAGCTCATTGCGATGGTTGCGGTGCTTTCTTTTCTTGCTCCAAACGTTACGGAATCTTACTTGTTAAGTATGCCAATCGAACAAGGCCTTGTTGTAGCGGCGATTCCGGTGATCTTTACTTCGTTTGGTTTCCACGGAAGTATACCTGCAATTGTGAATTACTTAGACGGTGACACTTCTTCTTTACGCAAAGCCGTTATTATTGGTTCGACGATTCCACTCGTTATTTATATCTTTTGGCAAATCGTGACGTTGGGTGTGGTTAGCCAAAGTACGCTTGTTGAGAACGGAGGGTTGAGCGCACTGATTGGTCAACTATCTCAGACAGTACACCAATCAAATTTGGGTAGCATTGTTGGTGTGTTTGCTGACTTGGCATTGTTGACATCGTTCCTTGGCGTGAGTTTGGGTCTATTCGAATTTTTGGGTGATACCATCAAAGGAAGTAACGATAAGCCTAATCGTTTGATTGCGGCACTAGTGACGTTTACTCCACCGCTAGGCTTCGCACTTTTCTATCCTCAAGGCTTTATTATGGCTTTGGGCTATGCAGCGATTGCCTTAGCGATTTTAGCCATCTTTTTGCCTTTGGTTATGGTGATCAAGGTTCGTAAATCGGATGATTTTACTGGGGAGTACCGCGTCGCAGGTGGTCAAGGTGCGCTAGTGATAACGGGCATCGCTGGCACTGGCATCGTATTCGCTCAGGTGTTAATTACGCTGGGTGTGCTTCCTGCTCTAGGCTAGTTGTTCAGAACGTTCTTTGAATAACCTCTAGTTACTGAATCCATCGTAATCAATCAGTATTGTTAAGCCAACGAGTTTTGCTCGTTGGCTTTTTTAATCTGGATCAAATTACCGTAAGATATCCGGTGAAAAAATTGGTAGAAATGTGCTTTTATTTCGTACACTTAAGTTGTGGTATATCGATAGTTTAAGTGGAGAAAACCGCTCAAAATACCATTGAATTTGCAACACAATGAGCTTTTCTTGTTTCTCTGCTTTGGTGTGGAGGTGAAGCATGGCGCACCGGAGTTTTTACCCGTTTGCAAAACCGCTTAACGAGCAACTGCAAACGCTAAAAGGCAGGATGCAGGCGCACTTGCCATGTATTGATAGGGTGTCATTTGCAAAATATCACCCAGACCAAGATGTGCTCAAATCATTTGCAGAAAGTGAGTTCGACACTTGGTGTCTAGCCCATCACGAATCAGCATTCCGTAAACTCCACCACCTCAATATTGCCTCTAAAAACGCGGTTCCTCGTATCGTCGAAGACCTTCATGATATTAATCACTGTCCTCGGGTTCAAATTTTACTCAAACACGGATATCAGTCGTCGGCTGCTATTCCTTGTTATGACAATAAAGCTTTTACTGGTTTTGTATTTTTGAACTCCACTCAACGTGATGCGTTTAGTTTAGAAGCGCTGAATGGTCTTAAACCTTATTTCGAAATGATTCGATTTGCGGTTGAATCAGAAACTCAAGTAGTCAATGCGATAGAAACGCTAGCGAACCGAATGCAATGTATGATGCCAGGCTATTCACCTGAGTATTACGCGCATACCAAACGCATGAAGTACTACAGTCAAATTATCGCAACGCAGTTAGCGGATCGTTATCACCTGAATGACGAAATGGTCGAAGATATTGGTATTTTTGCTCAGTTCCATGCGCTCGGTGATAGTCAGCTGCCAGTTGAAATTGCTAGCCGCCGAACAAATTACTCTCAAGAACAAGAGGCGATATTGATTCAACATATTGAGCGTTGTATCGATTCAGCGGATGACATAGTTGCCCGTATCGGAAATCCGGTTCACCCGAGTGTGACTTTGTTTTTGCAGATGGTTACTTATCAGTACGAAAACTTAAATGGCACTGGTTATCCTTATGGTTTAACCAATGATGATATACCAATCGCCGCGCAAATTACGGCTGTCGCGAATGCCTTTGATTTTATGACAACGCACCATCCGTATAGACAAGCGTGGTCCATCCCATACGCATTGTTAGAACTTGAAAAATGGGTATATCAGGGGTGGTTATCTCGAGAATGTGTTGATGCTCTGCGAGAGCATCAAGGTTATATAAAGCAAATCATCCACAAATATCCCGAGCACTATACAGGCTTGGGGTTAATGTGAAGAGCAGTAACAAAGTTGAAATGTTGACGAGGAGGAATATTTAAACAATACTGTTTTTATATACAGTAATAAGTTTGGAGGTGAAGTATGTTGTGGGAAACCCTTGAAAGAGTAAACCGCTTACGCCAACAAGCACTTGCAAATCCTGAGTTTGTTGAGTCAGCAAAAGAGCACGAACAAGCACTTCAGGAGCAAGAATACCATTATCAAACTAAGAAAAAGCGTTCAGCCAAAGACAAACAAGGTAAAAAGTCGCTGGCCGATATCTATAAAGAAGTAGAGTTTGGCGCTGACGCTCGTCATTAATGTATTCACTGCGGCATTTTTCATTTCTTCATACGCTGCAGTATTCGTTCAAATTTATGCGAGAGCAGTGGGAGACCGCTGCTCTCGTTGACCTGCCTATAATTTACTAATGAAGTTCAGCAGAGCAAATTATCACTAACACTTAGCAATTCTCTCAATGATCTTGTTTATGTAATGATAATGACAACGGTTTGCATTTGTATCTTTGTTGTTATATAAAACCTCCCTTATTAATCGCTCTGTTGAATAAGAACGGCAAACGTGATCAACGAATGAGAGCTTTGAATAACTGTTATTCGTAAATGGCTATTAGGTGAAGTAGGGATGTTGGAAGCTAAAGCACTCCAGTTTGAGATTGAAGGCAAGTCATTGCTAAAAGCGTTTGATGTGACATTTGAACCCGGAAAAACATACGCCCTTGTTGGACACAATGGTTCAGGAAAATCCACATTGTTAAAGTTGCTGGCACAGCAACAGCAATACACAGCTGGTGACGTGGTTCTGCATGGAACGAGCATTAACGATCTCTCAGCGAAAAAATTCGCCCAACATATTGCCTACTTGCCTCAGCATCTTCCAGTGACCGACAGTATTTTAGGTCGAGATTTAGTCGGTTTTGGTCGTTATCCATGGCATGGTTTACTTGGACGTTTGAGTCAGAAAGATCACGACATTGTTGAAGAAGCAATGGCGATGACAGGCACACTAAAATACGCAGATCGCTTAGTGGACACGTTATCTGGAGGAGAGCGTCAACGTGTGTGGCTAGCTATGCTGTTAGCCCAAAAAACCGAGTATTTGCTTCTTGATGAGCCTTTGTCTGCGCTAGATATCAGCCATCAAGTAGATATGTTGAAGCTTATCTCTAAACTCAGTCAAGAACTGGGTTTGGGCGTTATTATCGTATTGCACGACATCAACTTGGCTGCACGATTTTGCGACTACATCGTTGCATTACATCAAGGTGATTTGATTGCACAAGGCAATGTTGAACAGGTGTTTACTGAACCTAAGCTGAGGGACATATATGGGATAGAGATGATGATCTCTGACCACCCTGCGGGTTATCCGGTGGCGATGCCAAGCTAAAGGTTGGAATAATGAGCAGTACAAACACTCGACTTAAACATTTCTCTTTCGCTCTCTCACTTAGTGCGCTTTTGGTCAGTTCTTTTCAAGCACTAGCTGACGCATCACCTCGGGTGATGTCGGTTGATTGGACACAAACTGAAACGATGTTGGCTTTAGGGGTCGTACCTGTAGGCGTTGCTCAAGGGCAAGATTACGATGCTTGGGTAAAATCGCCACCGTTACCACCTCAAACGAAGGATGTAGGGTTAAGAACTCAACCCAATATAGAGCGCATTTACGAGCTCAGACCTGATCGTATTTTTATTGCCCCGTACTTCTCCTCAATGAAGCATCGCTTAGTTGATATCGCCCCGGTTACCACCATTGACTTATATGAAAGCGGGATTACGGATTGGTCGGTACTTACCAGTTTCACTCGGAGGTTTGGTGAAGAGCTGGGAAGAGAGGCGGAAGCAGAGGCGCTTATCCAACAATATGAAAAACGTTTGTCTTTATTAAAACAGCGTATAAATAAAGGCCAGCCGCCACTTCTAATGATTCAGTTTATGGATACAAAGCACGTACGTGTTTTTGGTCAAAATAGTCTTTACTCCCAGGCTATCGAAAAGATTGGGCTGAGTAATGCATGGAATGAAAAGACGAATAGCTGGGGCTTCAGCCTAGTTGGCATCGACAAGTTAGCTGGCATAAAAGCTCAAATCGTTATCGTAGAGCCATTACCTTATGGTGGAGCGGAGCAGCTCTCTCAAGACCCATTTTGGCAATATGTTGTTCAACAATCTGGTGAAAAGGTCATGCAAGTCGCGCCCGTTTGGAGTTTTGGTTCTATGCCTTCAGCACTTCGTTTCGCAGAGTTAGTTACGGCGAGTAAGGTCGAGGAGTTAACACAATGAAAACGATGCCTTTAAGCTTTGTGGTGTTACTTTCGGCATTTACCTTTTCTATTGGTGCTTTCCAATTGTACCAAGTAAGCTCATTTTCGTTAGCTCTAAGCAGTTTATGGGAGCCTAACTTTCAATCTATCGATTCTGTTTTACTTCACTTTAGCTGGTGGCCTCGAGTCTTCACCACGATTATATCTGGTGCTGGATTAGCGGTTGCTGGGGTATTAATGCAGCAAGTGCTGCGTAACCCTCTCGCTTCACCCACGACACTTGGTGTGGCGAGCGGTTCAAGTTTTGCTTTGATGTTAGCTACGCTATTCGCTCCTTGGATGTTGGATATTGCGCCTAATTTGGTTGCTCTCATCGGCGGTGTGATATCGATGGGGTTGGTGATGTTGTTGTCATGGCGACGAGCGTTATCTCCAACGGTTGTCGTCGTTTCTGGGTTAGTGATAAACCTGTACTTTGCATCATTAAGTACGGTTATTCTGATGATGAATACCGAAAAGCTGAATGGGTTAATGATATGGGGAGCCGGTTCGCTTGTTCAGAGTGGATGGGGAGATTTCTCGTATCTTGCCCCTCGAATCGCACTTGCTACGGTCGTTGCATTTGTGATTGCAAAGCCGTTAAGTCTGTTGGAACTCTCCGAGCAAGGTGCCAAGAGTTTAGGTGTCTCGCTAGCTAAGTTGCGTTTTGTCTGTCTTGGGCTTGCGGTGTTAATCACTTCTTGGGTGGTTTCTGCCGTAGGAATCATCGGTTTCATCGGGTTAGCGGCGCCAGCGATTACTCGATTGATAGGTATCAATAAAATCCAGCATAAGCTTTGGGTATCAATGCTGATTGGTGCCATGTTATTGACTTTAACCGATTTGGTTATTCAGCAACTGCCAGGGCTAATGGCGAGTTTTATACCAACGGGAGCAGCAACCGCTGCACTAGGCGCTCCGCTACTGTTATGGCTGTTACCTCGTTTATCACAAAAGACGCAGGGCCATACTCAAACAGTGTTAACTCGACACCGTCAACATGTTTACAAGCTAAACCCTAAAGCGATCTCATTGGCGTTGATCGGCACGTTAATTTCTGTTGTTCTTTTTGCCACGGTTGCTGTGCAAAATGAAGGGTGGACAAACTTATTTGCTAGCCAAAATTGGATTTTTTTGGAATGGCGCGCACCTAGATTATTTGCAGCAGCAATTGCGGGGGCAATGTTAGCGATTGCTGGAACCATGATTCAACGCCTAAGTGGAAACCCAATGGCAAGTCCTGAAGTGATCGGTATCAGTTCAGGGACAGCGATGGGATTGATCATCGCGATGTTTACTGGGTTTGGTTCGTCAATTTTCACTCTTTCTCTAGGCGGGTTCGTAGGCGCATTAGCGACGGTATTAGTCATTGTGCTGCTAAACCGTAAGTCAGGCTTTCAGCCGGAGCGTATTTTGTTGACTGGTATTGCGATAACCGCACTGATGAATGCAATACAGAGCTTTATTCTAGCCACTGGTGACCCAAGAAGTTATCAAGCATTGGCTTGGTTGTCTGGGTCTACCTACTATGTCTCGGTTGAAACGTTACTCCCATTGTCTTTATCTGCGCTTGTCTTTATAGGGTTGAGTTTTCTCTGCGTAAGATGGCTAGATATTCTTCCTGTCGGTGCCGCTTCCTCTAAAGCACTTGGAATTCGAGTTGATCGTTCACGCGCAATACTGCTTCTTTTAGTTGCTTGTCTCACGGTCAGTGCGACATTGGTTGTTGGCCCGATTAGCTTTGTTGGGTTGTTGGCTCCGCATTTAGCTCGCTTATTTGGTTTTAACAAAGCGTCACAACACATGTTATGCGCCGCGATACTGGGGGCAGGGGTGATGTTGTTGGCTGATTGGTTGGGACGACAGGTCCTTTATCCGCAAGAAATACCAACAGGGCTTATGGCGTCTCTCATTGGCGGTTTGTATTTAATGTGGGGTTTACGCCGCTTATAGAAATGAGCTAAGCCTCAACCAAGAAAGTACTTATACAAATAAGCACTCGTAGTGGCATTCGTAACCTATGCGAGTGCTTTATGCAAAACCTCTGGTTTGTCTTTTACGGAAACAACTGGCGATGCCGTAACTCGCTTTTCTTTCAGCGGTCGCTGAAGTCATGAAGGGTTGGTTTGGCTGCCGACAAAAAGGAGAAGAATATGACTCGGCAGTTTATGCTGACACCAACGTCGATGGCGGTTGTATTAGCTTTATCAACGCCAAATGTCTTGGCTCAGGAAGATGAAAATATAGTTGTGATTGGACAGCAGCAAGACAGTGCAGTTGGTCCTGATTTTAGTTATCTTGGAGCGAAGAGTCGGGCAGCGACGAAAACTGATATTGCCATCAATGAGACTCCAAGAGCGGTGTCTGTTGTTACGCGAGAGCAAATGGATGATCGTGCCTCTATTAGCATTTCTGACGCACTACAGTACACACCAAGCATTCAAACTAATTATTTCGGCGAAGATAACAAGCAAGATTGGTTTATTATTCGTGGTTTTAAACAGGCGAACAGTGGGTTGTATCAAGATGGTACCCGTTTATATTCTTCTGGCTTCTATAGTTGGCAAATAGATCCGTTTGCGTTAGAGAGGGTTGAAGTTTTACGTGGTGCAGCGTCTGTTCTTTATGGGCAAAACCCTCCTGGTGGGGTCATCAATGTTGTCAGTAAGCGACCTCAATTTGATGGGGGGTCAGGACTTGTATCTTTGGAGTACGGTTCTGAAGACCGTAAACAGCTTTCTCTTGACGTAAACTCTGAGGTGAGTGAGCAGCTAGCTTTCCGCTTTCAAGGGTTAGCGAGAAAAAATGGGACGAGAATTAGTGGGGTAGAAGCAGAGCGCATTCTTCTCTCTCCATCGATGACGTACAAATTTAATGAGGCGTCTGAAATTACCTTTCTAACGAGCTATCAAAAAGACGACTCAGATCCTTATCTGCAATTTTTGCCAGTTGAAGGAACGTTAACGCCAAACAAAAATGGAAAGATCAGTGATAGTTTAGCGATAGGCAATCCTAACTGGGAGACGTTTGAGCGTGAGCAGGTGTCTTTAGGCTATGAGTTTTCTCATGCATTTAATGATACCACTTCATTTATTCAAGCAGCTCGTTACAGCGAAATGGATGTTAAGCTAAGACAAATGTATTCGTACGTTTACTCGGCTGATGTGCCTGCGTTGGGGCCGGTTTTGGACCCATCACATGAACGCAAAACCATACTTCGGGGTGCTTCAACAGAAGATGGGTCATCTGATGCTTTTAATATCGATAATCGTTTGATGCACCAAGTAAATTGGGGAAGTGTTGAGCATAACTTGATGTTGGGCATAGATTTTCAAATGATCAGTATCGATGGTAAAGATTTTGCCAATGACCCTATAGTTGCTAATGGTAATGCATTATTAAACACACCAATGGGAGCTTTGCCCGATCCTAGGTTTAATGTATTTAATCCTACTTATTCGGATAACATAATGTTACTCGATCCGAATACGCTACAACCATTGAGCGAAACCGATAAGCAAAGAACGAAAATCGATAATCAGCAGCTCGGCGTCTACTTTCAAGATCATATGCTGATCAACGATAAATGGGCGATGTTATTGGGCGCCCGTTACGACGATACAAGTAATGAAGTACATAATGTTACCACGGGTGCTCGCACGAAAGTCGATAATGGAGAGTGGACGTTTAGCGTGGGAACGGCTTATATTTCTGATTCTGGCTTCACGCCATACTTTAGTTACTCTCAGTACTTTGATCCAATTATTCAAGAAGACAGCAATGGTAAGCCAGCGAAGCCTGAAAGCGGTGATCAATTTGAAATCGGTATGAAATACCAACCGGATTCATTTGATGGTTATTTCAATATTGCAACGTATCGGGCAACAAAAGAAAACTTGGCTCGTATCTACTTGAGTGAATTAACGCAAATAGGAAAAATAGAAAATAACGGCGTTGAGTTTGAAGCTGTAGCTAATGTGACACCATCCTTAACATTGATCGGGAACATTGCGTACGTTGATGCAGAGATAAAAGAAGACATCAATAAGGCATGGGTTGGCAAAACACCTTCCCAAGTGGCGAATACCGTATCATCAGCTTGGGCACATTATCGTTTCTTTGATGGACCTCTTGATGGCTTTGCTGTTGGCTTAGGCGCGCGCTATACAGGTGAGTCATACGGAGACAATGAAGAGAGACTAAAAGTACCAAGTTATTTCTTAATGGATGCGACGGTCAGTTATCGAATCGGCGATTACAAGTTACAAGTCGCAGCTAAAAACATCGCGGATAAAAAGTACATAGCGACATGTGATGGCTTTTGTTGGTATGGCGACCGACAAAATGTTATTGCAAGTTTAACTTACGACTGGTGAGTTAACGTATAAATAAACACCCCTAACTTTAGGGGTGTTTATTTAGAAATCGGCTTTACGGACAAAGTGCGGGTTTTTGTACTTTTTCTGCGGACCAAACGATGATACGACAAGTTTGTTCCATAATGTTTTGTCAAACTCACCCTTTGGAATCGAAGGGTAGAGGGTTTCCTCTTCTTCTCTTGCAAAGTTCATATATTGTTTCTTTTTAATTTGATTGTACTTTTTGGCGATCTGGTTATGTTTTCTTACCCACTCCAGCTTGTAATTGTGGAGCACTTTTTCACCTTCTTCGAGAGCCATTCGAGATAGGAACAGTCGCTTGTATGAGACCTTTCTGTCCAGCATTGTGCGCATAACGGTTTGGATATATTTACCGTGATGCGTAATGGTAATGTCGTTTTCATCAATAGGAGTGACACACCAGCCTTTAGGTAAAAAGTCTGGCTTCTTAAATTGCTTATTACGTTCCATTAGCGCCTGATGTAAAACTAAATCAGAGGTGCCGCGGAACGTCTTTTGCCATTTACCGATACGAATTTGAATCGAACCAGGCAAGCGATAGATGTTAGTAAACTTATCTTTGTCCATGGACTTGTGTCATGAGATTAATGTGCATAATTAGAAAGCGGAATTCAGTCCAATGCCACAGGCAGTAGACTTAAGTACCGTACGATTTTACAACGACCTTGCGCGATATAGCGAGGGGTTATGTCAATAATAGGTAAGAAATAGAAAATTAGTTCACATTATGAAGAAATTGGAAGCTAACAGGTTAAATTTTGAAGTTACACCAATTATGCCCATGCCGACTAAATAAAAAGAAGGCACGGGCATAAAATCACACCGCTTCTTCGAGTTGCTTGGTGTCTTCTTCAATCTGTTGTAGATGTCGGTTTGCTTGCTGTAACTGATACATTTGGGCATAGCGACCATTTTGCGTTAAGAGTGCTTTGTGTGTGCCTTTCTCGACTAACTCCCCATGATGAAGAACAATGATTTGGTCTGCATCTAGGATAGTTGAAAGCCGATGAGCAATAACAACGAGCGTCATGTCTTGTCTGAGTACCGCCAAGCTCTTTTGGATTAAAGCCTCTGTTCCTGAGTCAATATTTGCGGTTGCTTCATCCAATATCAATATCTTAGGTTTTACCACAAGCACACGTGCTAACGCCAAAAGCTGTTTCTGACCCGCAGATAAATTAGTTTCGCCTTGACCTAACTGCGTGTCTAGCCCGTTAGGGTAACGATGAATTTGTTCTGCCAAACCAACCTTGTCTAACGCATCCCATATTTGATTGTCATCAACTGCCCGACTGAGAGAGATGTTTTCTCTGACTGAAGCAGGGAGAATATGTGGATCTTGTTGAACCATTGCCACATCTTTGCGAAGTACGTCTTTCCCTAATGTTTTAAGTGGACGACCACCTATGAGCAGTTCACCACATTGCGTTGGATAAAAGCCCATTAACAGTGACGCTAATGTGCTTTTACCGCTTCCTGTATGCCCGACAAGCGCGATAAAGTCTTGGTGGTTGGCCTTCAACGAAATGTCTTTTAGGACGTCCTGTTTACCATCGTAGCTAAATGTGAGGTCTTTAAGTTCGATAGCACCTGACCTTAATGGTTGATGATCGCCCCCGTAAGTTTGTTCTTTCGCATCAATCAATTCAAAAACACGTTCGCTTGATACTAACGCCTGCTGAAGTAGAGCAAGTTGCTGAGTCATCTCAATTAGTGGTTCAGTAACTCGCGCAAGATAACTGATAAATGCATACAGTACCCCCACACCAATCAACTCAATACCATTAAAACCAAAGATCGCAACCAAGCAAAGCAACGCAAGACCAGCGAGTAAGTCCATTAATGGTCTTAGCAGATAGCCGTTTAGCCGAATCACTCGTTTAGATGCCACCAGATGCTCTGCGGTTAGCTCGTTGAACTGTTTATTAAAACGCTCTTCTTGTTGCATTAATTGAATGACACTCATCCCTTGAATGGATTCACTCAGATTCGCATTTATATCGGTCAATAGGTCACGCATCTTTCGGTAGCTTTCTGTACTTAGCTGCTTAAACAAGTACATAAAGCCGATGACGATCGGCAGCAATACAAGCACAACGAGTGTGAGCTTCCAGCTCATGAAAAACATAACGCCAAGCATTACGACAATCATGACCACGTTTTTCACCACGGTCGCGATCAAAAGCTCATAAAATTGCTGTAAAGATTCCGTATCGTTGGTGATTCGCGACACCAATTTTCCAGCAGGAGTGTAATCAAACGCAGATAACGGCTGCTTAATCACGCCAGAAAATACTTGCTTACGAATCGCTTTGATCGTGTTAGCCGCGACAATGCTAAATTGCAATGACTGAAAATACTGGAATGTTGCCGATACGATCTGAAGAGCGATATAACCTACTGCTAGCGAAATCAGAACACTTTGTGAATAGTCACCTTTAGCGATGTGCTCATCAATGAAATATTGAATCAACCAAGGGCCGCCGGCGCTAGCTAACGCTGCAATAAACAGCAAGGCGAGTCCTTTAATCATTGGCTTTGGTTGAGATAATGGGTAAGACATTAACCGTTTAAACGTGCTGGTCTGGTTCATTCATTATTCCTCCATCGCCTGTTCTAGTTTTTGGTACTCGAACATTTCGGCGTACCATCCCTGATGCGCTAATAAAGCGCTATGTTGCCCACGTTCAGTAATGTGGCCGTGATTCAAGACAATGATCTCGTCTGCTGCTTCCAATGCGGTGAGGCGGTGTGCAATAACGATTAGGGCTTGATCACGGTAGTGTGTTTCCAAATTCTTAAGGATTTGATGTTCGGTCCGTCCATCAACAGCGGAAAGTGCATCGTCCAAAACCAACACTTGGGCATTCAGCAGCATAGCGCGTGCTATCGCAATACGTTGTTTTTGCCCGCCGGAGAGTGTAATGCCTTTTTCACCAACTTCTGTTTGGTAGCCTTCAGGAAACTTCTCAATATCGTCATGTATACAGGCTAACTTTGCTGCTTTATAGACTTCTTCTTTCTCTGCATTAGGGTTGCCTAAGGCAATATTGTCGAAGATAGATTTGGAGAATAGAAACGGACTTTGGTTAACGACAGCAAAACGGTTGCGCCACTGTGGAAGTAGGGCATCCTTGATCTCGACATCACCGAATTTAATTGAGCCGTTTTCTAAATCATGTTGACGCAAAAGTAGTGTTAACAGGGTCGATTTTCCGCTTCCTACAGGCCCTGCAACTCCCAACATTTTTCCGGGTTCAAGTTCGATGTTTACTTCCGTCAAAGCGGGCGGTAAATCACTAGACCAGTGGAAATCGTCGATATCAATTTTCAACGGAAGTGGTTTATTTTCTATTGGCTTATTACCACTGATAATTTCTGGCTTTTCATCAAAGATCTCTTGTAGTCGGTTCCATGCAGCTGAGCCTCTTTCTAAAATGTTAAATAGGAATGCGAATGCCAGCATCGGCCATATCATCAACCCTAAATACATCGTAAATGCGGTCAGATCACCAAGCGTGATCTCACCTTTATCAACAAGGTAAGCACCAGCAGCGACACTAAGAAGGAAAGAAAGACCGATGGTTAACTGAATTGCCGGGTCAAATCTAGCATCGACTCTTGCAACAGCGATGTTCTTTTCGCCAGTATCATCCACAACCTCTTCAAAACGTTGCTGCTCTTGGTTTTCTAATCCGAAAGCACGCAGCATTCGCACGCCATTAAGTGACTCTTGTGTCATGTCTGACATGGTAGAAAAGGCTTCCTGAGCGACACGAAAGCGTTGATGTAGGATGCGCACAATAAAGAAGATGATGATGGCAAGAAATGGCATTGGAAGAAGCGCCATTACGGTGAGCTTCCAGCTTACTTGCGTTACCATAATGATTAAAACCGCAATACCAGTGATCAAAGAGTCTGCGGCGGTTAAAACCCCTTCGCCGGCTGTCATAACGATATTACGCACATCATTAGTGCCACGAGCCATCAGATCCCCCGTCTTGTAACGTTCAAAAAAACGAGGTGGCTGTGTCGATAAATGCCTATATAGACGGTTACGTAGAATGGTCCCGAGCTCCCAGCTTGCGCCGAAAAGCCAAATTCGCCATAAGATGCGACACCCATAAATGGTAAAGATCAGTACAGTTAACCCTGAGAGCCATAGAATCAGCGTATTTGTATCTAAAGTGTTGTCTACGACGCCGTCAACTATGATGCCAACTGCTTTGGGCGGAACAAGCTGTAGTGCTGATATCACAGCGAAAAGCAGAATGGATCCGACATAGTGCCTCCACTTTTGTTGGAAATACCAACGTAGCTGCCAGAATATTCTCATTACGCCTCCCGCTTTAAATTATTGAATTTGTTATAGAACTATTATTGAGCGAAATGATGAGTTTACAAGCACAAGTTATAGGCGGGTTTAAAAACGATAGATTGTTTCAATTATAGCCATGTGTCGGCGCAAATTACTGGTTTTATCTCTATGAGCTAACTGTGCGACGACATTATGTGAAATAGTTGTTAATGGTGGTTTTGGAGCCATTACCTTGCAATAACGATGAAGACACCAAAAGTAAAAGTGTTACTGCCACTCTCTATGGGAATTAGCAATCGTCAGTTTGTATTTTGTATTTCACTTGGCCACCAGGAGTTTCTGGGTAGTAAACTTCGACATAACACATATGTTCTGGACCAACAGGCTTGTTTGCAAAACCAATAAGGAAGTAGGGCTCGTCTGGACTGTCTACCCCGTACCAAGTGTTAATAGTGAGTTGTGGATCAAAGCCTGCTAGCTCTTTTGCTGGAATAACATTTTTGATAAATCCAAAGTAACCAATTAGGTCGTTATGGCCGTCATTATCTAGATCAATGTTATATTTTATGCCGCCATCTACTGTCTCTTGAGATTGAATCACTGCTTTGGTGTAGACAAAGTTGTTGGCGGTCATGAGTGCTTCTCTGGCTCCATATAGAACCGCTACTCTGGCATCTTTTTGTAAGTCAAGAAATTTAGGAAATGCAACGACGCTTACAATACCAAGAATGATGATGCACACAATGAGTTCAATAAGAGTAAATCCTTGAGAGCGACGCACAGCCTTTCTCCATGTTTTAGAAACGAATAGGCGGCTATTCTGATATAGAAACTTTCAGGTCAAGTATTAAAAAAGAATGATAGTAAGAGATCGGGATTGCAAATCTCAAATATAAAACAAGTTGCTTATTTTTGAGGTAGGGAGTGATTTTGAGAAAAACCAAGGAATGAACTCGAGAGGACAAAATCCTCCCGAGTAAAGCGACTATGATTCGTGTGTCAGAGCACTGCGGTTACGTTTAAAAATGAATCGCCAAATAAATAAGACAATTGCGATGTAACCTAATCCTACACCAAGCGCTTGCCAGTGCATGCCGTTATACATCGCGATTGGCATCAAAGAGATGATGAAGATGTCAGTGATTGAGCCTGGGACATAAGCGATGGCGTAATCATCAAGCACCTTGCTACGCATTTTTGGATCAACAATACGAAGCAACGCAATACCCATGGCAACCGTACCGGTTAACCAACCCCAAGAGAAAATGCCTTTCTCGAACCAATCTTCGCCCATGATGCGTGGGGCAACCCAGAAGATTAGCCATAGTGTGAAGGTGATACCGCCGATTGCAAGCACTACCATCGGCATTAAATACTGAGCTAAGACGGTAATCTTGATGGCTGAGATACCAAAGATAATCAAATAATCAGTACTGATGCCCGCAGCGTGTTTGAATGCACCGTCACAAAGATAGCGTGAAGCTTTCGTTTGTTTCGCGATGATTCGCACAAGCATGCCGCCAAGGAAGCCGGTTACGAACGTAGGAATTTGTACCTTATCGTGGAAAGAAGATAAGTAGTTAGCCGCTACATACGAGAAAGCCGTTACCACTACAACCAACGCCGCGTGAATCGCGAAAGAATCGACTGACAGGGAAGACATGGTGTCTTTCATTACCGGTTCTTGATCAACAGGCTTAACAAGGCCTTTGCGTTCGTGTTCATCCATGCTGTCGAAGGTCGTAAAGCTACGAATCCAACCCATCTTCAATGCGAATTGCAGCATGAGCATGCCGACAGAAATTGAAATGAAAATACCCACGGTTGCGAACGTTAAGCCAAGTGTGAAGCCATCTTCCCAGCCAAGCCCCGTGAAGATTTCACCAACAACAGATGCAGAGCCATGTCCGCCCATAAAGCCCGCAGACATTGTCACACCAAAGCCGGGATTAATCTCTGGCCAGAAGAAGGTTGTGAGAACTAGACCAAACATTGCCGCAAACAACCACTGAGAAACAGAAGCGATTTGGTTAAACGCCCACAATGAGCCAGCACGCTGTGCGACGGTTTTAGGTGATGGAACATCCGTTGCCAGACCTAACGCAGAAAAAAGTGCAGCAGTTAATAGGCTTGCGTTAGCGGTAAACGTATCGGTCCAAGGCAGTAAGTCTAACAGGGCTGGTCCAAAAATTAGACCGAATAATCCTGCGAGAACCGCCGATGGAATGTACATACGCTGTAGTAATGGCGCGTGAACGCGAATGACTTTTGCCAAAATCAATAGTAAGCCAGCGATGGCTAAGTCAGTCAGCATTAGACCTTTAGGCATCTTATCCTCCAGTAAATGC
Source organism: Vibrio sp. 1288 (assembly GCF_033344475.1). NCBI lineage: Bacteria > Pseudomonadati > Pseudomonadota > Gammaproteobacteria > Vibrionales > Vibrionaceae > Vibrio > Vibrio sp. 1288. The sequence goes on along the minus strand of NZ_JAWPOX010000009.1, from coordinate 114,429 downwards.
AGTCAAGGGGTAGCGTCCTTGTGACCTACCTTGAATAAAAATCTCTCTCAAGCCAAAAAGTCACATACGTGACTAAAAGCGTTGAGAAATCAATGTCGTTTTCATAAGCAAAGGAATGTGCTTATGCAATTTGAAATGAGTGTAAATGTTGTGATTGCACACGAACAGGAAGAGAAATTAGATTAAATTTCTCGATATTTTTTTGATAGTTCACTCAGGAAAGGCGGCAATCCTAGTCACTTTGTCAGAGCAATGCAATTGGTGTGAATCAATAAATTATGCCTAGTTAATGGGTGTCTCTGACTAACAACATGAAAAATAAAGACAATTAACAAGTAATAATATTTGTCATATCGAGAATAAAAGTTAATTAAATGATTAAATTGTCGCCGCTTTATGGGGTGACGTTATGGATTCACATGAGAAAGAATAAAATCGACCAAGGTACGGTTTTTAAGGGAAAGCTGTTTTGAACGGTAAAGCAGGTGGATCGGTTTTGGCTTGGGAGCATGTTGCTGCAGAATTTCTACCAAGGCACCAGATTGGATTTCCTGTTCAACTAAGATCTTTGGTTGCAGAAGAACACCAGAGCCTTTTAACGCGGCAAACTTAAGCACATCACCATTATTAGACGTTAATCGGGTGTTGCTGTTTCCAAAGGTATTAGATGGCATGTTCACCACCTGTTGGCTTTCCCCTTGGTGGTACTGAAATCCCAAACAATGATGATGTTCAAGGTCATCAAGCGATTGGATAGGGGCATGCAGCTTAAGATAAGAGGGTGAGGCGCAGTAAGTCATGTCGTATTGCCCGAGTTTTCTTGCAACTAACGATGAATCGACCAACTCACCAATACGAATAATCACGTCTGCTTCGCTTCGATATGGGTCAATCAAACTGTTATCCAACATTAACTCAACGTTCAGTTCGGGAAATTCTGCTAAGAAGTCAGCCACGATGGGCGCAATCACCTTTTTACCATAGGTAACTGGGCAGTTAACTTTTACTGTTCCAGTTGGGCGGTTGATCAGCGTCTGGATTAGGTTCTCTGCGTTGGTGATGTCTTCAATAATGCGGTGGCACTCTTGATAGTAGAGTCTGCCAGCTTCGGTCAAGGACTGTTTGCGCGTGGTGCGATGAATCAGCTGCGTACCTAAGCTTTGCTCAAGAAAGCTCATGTGCTTGCCAACCATGGTCGGTGAAATATCAAAGTGGTGTGCTGCATTACGAAAGCTGCCGTGTTCGACCACGTAAGCGAAAACTTTCATGCTTGTTAATTTATCCATTGCACACCCAAAGTTGATAAAGAAATAACTAAAGCAGAGTTTATCAATCAAATGAGGTTAATTACAGTGGGCGTATGATTAAGAATGGAGAAAGAGAGCCATCATGAGCGAGACGATTTTTGTTACCGCCGAACTGAAAATGAATGCCGATAAGCCAAGACAACAAGTGGTTGAAGCCATTGAACAATTTTGCCTTGATATGCAAAGCGAAGCGGGGTGCTTGCAAGCGAATGCGACCTACGATTCTAAAGCTCCACAACGTGTGATTCTTTGGGAGCGATATGAAAACCGCGCCGCGATTGAAGCGCATTTTGCTATGCCGCATACACAAGCGTTTATTGCGGCTGAAATGGCAGAGTTAGTTCAAGCATTCGAAACCCAAGCTCAATAGGAGACGTGAACATGAAATGGGGCATTTTAGGCACAAGCTTTATCTCAGGAGTCATGGCTGAGGCAATCCAAGGCGATGACAAGAGTGAACTGTACGCGGTTGCTGGGCGTTCGGAGCAGAACTTACAGGCATTCGCTGAGCAATATGGCATCGAGAATACGTTCAACGATTACGATGCGTTGATTGCTGATGAGCAAGTCGACATTATTTATATCGCATTGCCAAATCACCTTCATCATGACTTTATCGTCAAAGCGGCTGAGCAGGGCAAAGCGATCCTGTGTGAAAAATCACTTTCGGTAGATATGGAAAAAACCGAGCTGGCACTTCAAGCCGTAGAAGCGCACAAGGTATTCTTTGCTGAAGGCTTAATGTACTTGCATCACCCATTGATCAGTGAGTTGGTTTCGGTGCTTAAATCGGGAGAGATTGGTGAACTTCGCTCCATCCATACGTCTTATATTGCGTCGATTGCGCAGTTTGTTAATCCAGACAGCAAAGGTGCTTTGTATAACTTAGGTTGCTATCCAATGTCATTAGTGCATTTGGTGGTTAAAACCATGTTGGGTGAACAAACCTTTGAGAACCGTTCAATGAAAGCGATTGGCCGACGAGGTAATGATGGGAATATCTGCGAGTCGAGCTTGATGATGCAATTTGGTGAGCAACAAACGGTGAGCGTACATACTGCCGAAGATCATGGATTGAAACACCAGTTCACCATTCTGGGTAGCAAAGGCTGTATTACCTTAGATTCAAACCCATGGCTACCAACGCAAGATAACCAGTTTAGTGTGGAAATTTACGAGACGTCGAAGCGGGAAGTGTCTGTACCGGCAACTGGGGACGCTTTCTTCTATCAAGTGCGCAATATTCGCCAAGCGGTTGAAGAGGGGCGTACCTCGTTAGAAAACCCTTGTGCAACATGGGAAGACTCTCACCGTATTATGCAGCTACTGACTGAGTGGGAATCACTGGCTTCAAAGTAAGTGTGTACTTGAACCAATGAACATAAAAACGGCGCACTAAATCCAATGATCAGTGCACCGTTTGTATTTTGGGTTCAGTCTGGATTAAATGCGATTATCGCCGGTACTGAACGCAATGATTTGGCTGATCTCAGACAGGCTTCTACCACTTTCTTGCTGCCATTGAACAAACGCTTTGTTGGTTGCATCGAGCGATTTTTTCGTATCTTTGCCACCTTCAATGATCTTGCAATTACGCAGGTAAGCTTCCACGTCGCTAGACAAGATAAAGGTATCAACGCCCATTTGACGAAGTGTGTAAGGGCCAGTATTTCCGCCTAGGCGATTGCCGCGTTTCTTCAAATACGCCCATAGGTCGGTGATTTTCTCTTGCGGCCAATCAGCAACCATTTTGCCAAACGAGCCATATTCGATTTTTGCTTCGTGGATCATACGAGCGTTGGCAGGAATCGACATGACTTTAGTGAGGTGGCGAATGATGCGTTTGTCGGTTGCTTTGGTTTCCCATTGCTCATCTGACAGCATCAATAGCGGCTCAATCTTAAACCCAAAGAACACTTCTTCGAAGTTCGGCCACTTGTTGCGAACCACGCTCCACGAAATCCCACTTTGGAATACCTTCATCGAAAAAGCGGCTAGCCAACGGTCGTCGGGAATCGCTGCCAATTCTTCTTTGCTTAGTGGATGAGACAAAAGCGCTTCAAGTTGATCTTCACCACCTTTACGCTCGGCAGCGCGCTGATAAATCGCGTCAAATTTTTCGATACTCATAAAAGAAGTTAGTCCTAGTTTATGTCGATATTTGTGAAACATACTACGCTTAAGTGGCTGAATCGTAAATTGATGGAGTGTCACAAATGAAGAAGGTCACATTAACGTTTGTCGGGGAAGGTTCGGATCGTATTGCAGAAAAATTCTATGCGTGGATGACGGACGGTGGGTTAGAAGACAGCATGATTGAGAATTTATCTGACCGTGAAATCTCAGTTGTCGGCATCAGTGATATGGATAATGAAACGCGTGATGTGGTAATCAATACGGAAATGAACTAACGAGTCGACTATCGTCAGCAAGCAGAATCAGATAAAACAAAGCCCTTCACTCGAAGGGCTTTGTTGCGTTTATAAGCATGGGAGCTTAGTTGTTTACCAGCGTCAGACCGCTTGGCAGTGCATCACCGAAGATACGCTTCGATTCGCTCTCAGATAACTCTTTGACTTCTTCAACCAGTGATATCCAAGATTCAGGCACCTTGCTTTGCTTCAACTTAGCCAGCACTTGCTCACGGTAGTCGTCAGAGATATCGAATAGGCGGTCGCCCGTCTTACGACAAATCATTACGGCTGCGAACGCGATCATTGGTTCTTTCTGCCAGTTTTGTTCCAGTAATTTAGGTAGCCACTGTTCCGCTTGTTCACGAGGAATGACGTTGTGCTGGCTGCCATAAAGTGGCGTTCGCGATGCCAAGCGTCCCAATGCCCACCAGTGCGCTTGTTCAAACTGGTTTTGGTTGATGGCTTTGCTCAAGAACCACGTTGCCAATAGAACTTTGTCTTCGACTTCTAGGTGTTCAAGCGACGCCGCCAATCGAACCATGGATTCATAACCCATGTTTTGTGCCGCTTTAGCTGACTGTGGGTTTTTCATCGCGCCAGGGTGTAGGTATTTCGCGATGTCTGCCAAAATGGTTTCTTGTTGTTCTTGGCTTAGACCGCCCGCGATACGTCGCCAGAATACCCACCAGTCTGTCCAGCCTTGATGGTTTTTGAACTGAATATTTTGTTGATACAGTCCCCAAACTTGCTCAATACGCCAAGAGTCTGTTGGATCGCCAAAGCCCGGACGCAGTGCAAAGCCAGCCAAACGAAGCCAGTTTTTCTCGTGCTGTTCAGAGCGGCGGCGACGCTTACGACCTTGTGCAAAGGTATCAAAAAGTTGACGTAGGGTAGTGAAATCCCACTCGTCACGTTTGCCGAGCTTCTTCTCAAGATCTTTGGCTAAGGTTTTGATCTCTTTGCTTTCTGCGCTTTTCTTGTTACCGCTGTAAAGGCGAGCGATCAGCTCCTTACATTCATTCAGTTTAGGGTGAAGCTTAACTTGCTCGCTGTCATCGGTTTGCTTGTTACGAACTTCGAACTCCAGCTCCCAACGTTTGCTATCGTCTTCTGCGGTGACACATTCCATCTTAAGCGTACCGACTTCGGTCAACTGACACGCCAGTTGTACTTCTACACGCTCTTTCTGGTTGGCTTGCAGTTCAGCGCCTTCACCTTCAAGGGTAGTGATATAAGGTGGAAGAGGAGCAAACAAGTCAGGATCGACGTCCACCATCACACCGTTTTGAATAACGGTGTTATTGGTTAAGGTGTCGTGTGTAGAAGTCAGCAGGTTAAAGCGAACAGGTTCACCTAGGGTAAGCGAGAAACGACGACCACTTAAGCGGATCTCGTGTCCTTCTTCTGTACCTTTTGCAAGCAAACAGAGCGCTTTGCCCATCTTGTTCTTCTCTTGAAGGTGCAAGAAGTAAGAACGCGCCGCACCGCCACCAATTTTTAGCTGTGCTCCACGACGTGCTTTACCAAATGCAACAGCACCTAGTGCAACAGACCAATCTGGATGTGGGTTGTCTAATACCGTAACCGGAGCACCGCGCCAATCGGACAGTAGGGTAGTCACTCGCTCAGTCACAAGTTCACTATTGAACACACCACCGTTGAGTAGCAAACCGACTGGAATTGCATTTTGTTTGTCGTCTTCAATGCGAAGAGCGGCACGAGCAACTTGTTGGTGCTGAGTTAAGAACTCGGCTACGTGCTTGCTCACCGCTGGGTCAGCAACGTATGGAAGACCAAACTCGACAACGGCGCTGCGGCGTTTGTCCGGCACTTCACTGAAATCAGAAAGCGGGAAGAAGCCATCTAAAGCGATTTGGTGCACTTCTTGTTTGCTCAGCCCAATACTCTTTGTTCCGCCAAGAAGTTTCGAGCCGCTGCCCAGCATGGTGATCTTCACTTCTTCAGGTGCATTCGCTGAAAGCAGGTTTTCTTTCGCTTTACGCGTTTGCTGAATCAACTTAGTCAGGCTTGCGGCAGTGAGCTTCTTACTTTGGTTGAAGCGGCTTTCTGCAAGGTGTGCTAATGCTAAATCGAGGTTATCACCACCAAGCATCAAGTGTTCGCCAACGCCAATGCGGTCAAGGGCTAGCTCATCTTGAGAAGAGAAACTGGCTTCAATCAAGCTCAAGTCGGTAGTACCACCGCCCACATCACACACCAGAATCAGCGGTAACTCTTTGAGTTTATCAGCTGCGGTTTGCTGGTGGCGTGCGTACCAGTCGTAACATACGGCTTGTGGTTCTTCGAGCAGGACGATTTTCTTTAAACCAGCTAGCTGTGCCGCTTCAAGCGTGAGTTTACGAGCGGTTTCATCGAACGACGCTGGAACGGTCACAACCACATCTTGGTCTTCTAACTTATTGCTAGGATGACGGTAGTTCCATGCTTGGCGAATGTGGTTGAGGTAGCTTGCGCTGGCAATGACGGGAGAGACTTTATCTACGTCTTGCGCACCAGCCCAAGGAAGAATGTCTGAACTACGATCCACTGCTTGGTGCGATAGCCAGCTTTTAGCACTGGATACTTGACGTCCTTCCACCTTAGCGCCTAATTCACGAGCCCATTCACCCACGATCACATTACTAATGTCGCCAGATACAGGTTCGTTTTCCCAAGGAAGTGTTAGGTCAGAAGGGGAGATTTGACCAACCGCTGGGTGATAGCGGAAAGAGGGCAACAATGGCTTACGAACCACTTCACCCGGGCCAATCAATTGGTCGATGTCGAATAGGGATACTTCGGATTGTTCAAGGTTGTCGGTGATTTCACAGTACGCCACCACAGTGTTTGTGGTGCCAAGGTCAATACCAACAAGAAAACGAGGAGATGCCATACAAACCTTCGTGCATTTAAAAACGGCACCCGATTGGATGCCGTTTGATTTCTATTTATTCTTCTTCGTTTGAGTTGCTTTTCGCGTCTTCGCGCACATCGAACTCAACATGCCATTTTTGACCGTTATCAGCGGCAATGGCTTCTAAGTAAAGCGTACCAAGCTCTGTGACGCGAGAGGCTAGGGTTACCGGAACCACTTCACCTTCACGACGACCTTCAGATACAGGCAGCGTTACTTGAATTTCTGGTAGCTCTTCGAGCTCTTCTGGTGCCCAGTAGTCTAGGTGAGTACCTGCTAGGTCATCACGACGAACCGTTGAGCCGAAGAATTGGAAGTTAACCGGCTGACCGATGATCAAACCAAACTCTTGGCTTGGTACGTCAACGCTTGAACCTTCTTCCATACCAAATGGTGCAACACAAAGTGCTTCCATTGGAGGCGCCATGCCCGGAATCGCTGGCATCGCACTTTCGATACCCACGTAGTACGCAGAAGCAATACCACCACGGATACGAACACCTTGACCACGACGAACAGAGCCGTAGTAAGCCGCACCGCTAGCAACCGCAAGGTCTAGGTCTACACCTGTTAGGCGTTTAGCCATTTCCGCATCTGCTTCAATTAGCCATTCGTTGATCGTGTCTTCTAGACGAGATGCTAGAAGTTTCGATTTCAGAACACCACCGTTGAATAGGATTGCGGTTGGCTTGATGAAGTCAGCTGATTGCGCCGCATCCGCACCTGGCATACCAGGCATGTTAGCGAATGGGTTGAAATCTTGAGCTGCTGCTTCGCCGCCATTTCCTGAAGCAGAAAGGGCATTAGCTTGCTTAGACAAGAACGCTGCGATGTGACGAGTAATACCTGCATCTTGCGCGTAAGGCAGACCCATTTGCGTTAGTGCACCACGGTTACGTTGAACAGGGTGGTCAGTAATCGCAACTTGAGGGAAGAAGCCGTCAACCAGTGTTTGTTGTACTTCTTCTTGAGTCAGTTCTGTTTTCAGCGTTGCGCCAAGCAGTTTAGAACCACGGCTTGGTACTACGATTGACACTGACTGAAGTTCGCTGTCGTTCAATAGCGCTTCTTTCGCGTCGCGACATGCGTGTGTCATTGCCTGAACTTGCCATGGCTGTAGCTCTTTACCTTCTTGGGCTAGCTTCATCTTCAAGCGGTACGCAAGTGCAAGATCCATGTTGTCACCGCCAAGTAGGATGTGTTCACCTACCGCGATACGGTTCAGAGTTAGGTTGCCGTCGTCTTCAGTTACTTCAACCAAAGAAAGGTCGGTTGTACCACCACCGATATCGACCACAAGTACGATGTCGCCAACTTCAACTTCGTCGCGCCATTTGTCGTTGCTGTTATCGATCCAGTTGTAAAGTGCAGCTTGTGGCTCTTCTAGAAGCGTTAGGTGCACAAAACCAACGTTGCGTGCTGCTTCTGCAGTTAGATCGCGAGCAGCAGGATCAAAAGAAGCAGGAACCGTAATGGTTACGTCTTGATCGGCAAGGTTGTGATTTGGGTTCGCGTGATTCCAAGCGTCTTTTAGGTGCTCTAGGTAAAGCTCTGTCGCACGAAGAGGGGATACTTTTTCCACTTCTTCTGGGCTACCTGCTGGCAGGAAAGCATCACGACGGTTCACACCTGCGTGGCAAAGCCAAGATTTCGCACTTGCAACAAGACGAATTGGTGTTTTTGAACCTAGGTTACGTGCAATTGCACCAACTAGAGCTTTTGGCTTGCTCGACCACGGAAGAACGCGTGATTGCGGGTTCATTTCGTGTTCGTGCGGCTGGTAAAGGAAAGAGCCTAATTGGCTGCGAGTCTCTACCGTACCCGGCGCAGTCAACTGCGGGATAGGCATCACTTCAACGCGAGCGTCTTCGTCGTGAGTATCAACAAAAGACATCACACAGTGTGTTGTACCTAAGTCGATACCAACACTGAATTTAGGCGTCTGTTGAGTTTCAACAGACGCTTCTTGAGAATGGTTTTCTTGGTTCATGTGTTCCATTACAGCTCAACCTCAGCTGGAGCGATCACAGATGCGTCGTAGTTCTCAGCCAGTTTAGGCAACGTCATTGATGTTGCCTTCCAACCTTTGTGAACTAGCGTGCCGTTAAATGGCGCGCTGCCTGTTACGTTGCCAGTTAGGCGGATTTCTTGTGGGTTGAAGCCTTCTTCAACCGTAATGCGAGTTTCTTCGTCTTCGTTACGAACGTGCGCTAGCGTCACGTAGTCGTTCAGTACTTTCTGACCGCCAGTGTGGATTACGCGAGCAGCTGCGCCTACTTCTTCATCAGAGAATGACGTTAGGTCTTCTTTTAGGAAGTCAATCAGACGAGCTTCTTGTTGCATGATAGAAAGCAGCTGCATTGCAGAGTCCGTTGATGCGGTTGCAAGTTTTGATTCAACTTCTACAACACGCTCTACGACTTTCTCTACTTCCACTACTTTTTCTACTTCAACGATCTTCTCAACTGGTTTCTCAACCTCGACGATTTTCTCGACTGGTTTTTCTACCACTTTCTCGACCACTTTTGATTTGCGCGACACTGCAACTAGAAGAAGCAAAACGCTCGATGCGGTTAGGCCAGCGTGAAGCATATCGAACGTTTGAGGAATTAGGTTCAAATCAATGTTCATGACGTTTTTTCTCTTTCTATTGATTTATTGGTGCTCAGTATTGGCTCATATTTGTTCACTAAAACGATCGTCTTTGCGATCTTGCACCAAGTTTAGACATTAAAATGATGACGGATGGTAGCATATTCAAGGCTTAAGGCTGTAATAATTCGTGACTATACCGTACGAACAGCGTGAAAAATCGACGATCAGACTCCCCAATATAGGTTGTTGCTTGATGTTTGTGCATTGCTAACGCAGTATTTCAATAGATCCCGAAGTTTAACTTACGGAAGTATCAAAAATTACGATATGACACAAAGCACCGCTCATAAGAGCTTTATAAAACGACATTCAGACTCTATTTTAGCTTTTTTGGCGACTTTATGTGTCACTGCTGGTGTAGTTGGTGCTGCTTATACAATGCAGCAACGGTATACACAGACGACGTTTGATACTTTAGCCGACCGACAAGCAGAATCACTTAAAGCAAACGTCGAGAATGATCTAAAGTTCATTGGTGCGGGCGCAAACTTTTTCCATTCGATTGAGCGAAGCTATTGGCCATCGTTTCCGATGTATGCGGAACAAGTGATTAACAGCTCGCGAAGTCTCATTGGACTTCAATGGATGCAAAAGGTCGAATTCGAAGATCTTGATGAACATATTTTAAAGACCCGTCAAAAATTTCCAAACTTCCAACCGTTTACCGTTCCTAAAGATGGTCCCAAAACCTACGGGTACATTTTTGAACACAATGAGCCAATTTTTATCGCGTCGGATATCTACCCAAGAACACCGGAAAACCTTTCTCTATTGGGTTTCTATTTTTCGCGCAAACGCTTCGATTTAATCTTGGATGATATTTCCGAAAATGGGCGAGCGAATGTCTCGGATAAAGTTCGCTTACTGCAAGATGGTTATGACAAGTCCATACCTAAGACTGGGTTGCTGGTGTTCCATCCAGTGTTCGACTTCGAGAACAAATATTTATTAGGAGTAGTGACCGGTGTTATCCGAAGTACGGTTTACTTTGAGGATTTGATTACGAAAACCGCGACGGAGCTCGATATGTCGGTGCGCGTAGAAGATTTGGGATTCGACGCAGCAGATGACCCTGTTCTCTTTCAAAGTGCTAGCTGGGATAACATTCGAGGAACCGTTATAAGCCGAACCATTCAACTGCCTAACCGTGAATGGCGTATTGACTTTAAACTTTCTGACGCAGTCTCAGCTTGGGAGCGTTCTATTTTAGCGGGCACGACGCTAGCCGGATTGGTAATCGCCTTTTTGATCAGTTGGATTGTGAATTTACAGTCTCGAGAAAAAGAGCGCTTAGCGGTCATGTTGGAGCTCAAAACCGTTGAATTAAAAAGAATGGCAGAGCGAGACCCTCTAACTCAACTACTGAATCGCCGAGCATTCAACGATCACTTGCTTAATCAGATAAACAAAGGTGTTAACTTCGCCTTGGTTGGTTTTGATATCGACCACTTCAAAGTGATTAATGACAAACACGGCCATTTAGGTGGAGATGAAGCGTTGCAACATGTCACTAAGCTGGTCAGTGCTAATTTAAAACCGGGAGATAAGTTTTACCGCGCTGGTGGTGACGAGTTTTGTATTATTTCTAAAGTCATTGATAGAGCAGTGCTAGAAGCTTACCTAGAAAAGTTACGGAGTGTTGTGGCAAGTACGGCTTTTGATTATGGTGATGCGTCAATCATCTGTACGTTGAGTATCGGTGCGGTTATCCATAAAGAAGAAGATCCTGAGAGCTTGTATCACAAAATGGACAGTCAACTCTATTTGAGTAAAAAAAACGGCCGTAATAATGTGTCGATCGGCGATTAAATGGGCGCACAAATTCGAGTTTTACGCCTTGTTACGATAGAATCGCACGCTTTAAATTTTTATGTTAGGAACCAAGGCAAACTATGAACCATAACCGTATTGTATGCTTCGATTTAGAAATGTGTTGCTGGAACGAAAATGGCGTCGGCAGCACGGGTGAAATTATCGAAGTGGGGTTAGCTGAAATAGATTTGTCTAAAGGTGAGATAGTCAAGCGTGCTCAATACTACGTGAAACCAGAACACGATGAAGTGTCTCTGTTTTGCGCTGAGTTAACGGGCATCACACCACGTAAGATTGAAAAACAAGGACGCCCACTAGAAGAAGTGCTTAAATCCATGGTTAAGAACTTCGGTGGTCGCAACAAAATCTTTGCATCTTGGGGGCGAGATGACCTCATTCTTCTAGAAGAGTGTAAGCAAAAAGGTATTGAAGCACCGTTCACAGAGTTCATCAACTTAGCGACACTCTACCGTATTCAAAATCGTCTTAAAGATAGACGTATAGGCCATCGAGCCGCTCAAGAAGCAAAAGGAATAGACTGGGAAGGGCGTCAACACTCTGGCTATGTAGATGCATACAACTTAGCTAAGCTTGCTTTGACCATGTTTTAGTTATTCGAACCTAGCTAGCTTGTAATTAAATAATCATCCAACCATTGTTGTTTTGTCATGCAGTCTGTTTAGTGTGGAAAGAGCTAAACACATACCTTGACCAGTATTTTAATAACAATGTCGTTGGCTTATTGAAAAACGCGCAGAGTGCGCGTTTTTTTATGGCTACAGAAGCGATATCTGTTGTCATTCTAGGGGTAGCTTAGAGTTAGCCAGCGACTTATATACTCATCTCGTCACTTTACTGAGACTGTAACTTCGCTCGAATGAACTCGCTGTGATCAACATAGAGTAGCTCTGCTGTTTTACGGATCACCGCGTCTTCTAGCGGGTCAATTTCGCCGTCTGCGTAAGCGACTTCCCACATGCTTTTGATTAAGTTGTAACGAGTTTCTTGAGTCAGTTCTCTTAGTTGAGAGGTAAAGTCGTACAGCGAAGCGGAATCTTTTATTTTCTGTTGCGCTTGCTCTAACAAAGTATTTGATTCTTCTTCATTTAACGAAAGCAGTTTCATCAATAAAGAGCGCTTTGTTTCTTGTTCTCTATCATCGACACTATGGTCTGCGCCAGAAACTTCACAAAGCAAACACGCGATAGCCATGTTAGGGGAAAGTGTGTTGGTTTGGCTTAAATCAGAGCCATCAATGAGTTGTTTAAATAATGATGTGAGAGAATTAAACATAATGAACACCGAGCTATTGTTTATTTGGTTAACATGGTAATAAATACGGAAGATCTCAAGGTGCGATACCAAATTTAGCACGCCGTTGACATTTAAGAACGGCCACTTTCTCCCCAAAAAAACTAAACTCCTGAGTTAGTTCAAGGTGACTTGCCTCTTACAAAGGGCAAGTCATTTTGGGATTGATACTCAGCTTTCAGCACGTGTCGGTGGAAAATGAACTTCGTCACCATCACTCGTCAGAATACTAATTTGACTTGGTTTGCCTTCATCATCAAGGCGTAGCTCACCAATGGCACTATGGTTAACCAAGCGATAAAAGTTGTGCGTACTTGGTGCGCGTTTGTAAATCTTGAGTCGTTTACGTTTTGTGAACCAGTTTAAAGGTGAGCGAGGGCTGTATAGCAGTCTATCTAGGCCATCACAAATATTGAGCAGTTGTGTAGGGAACTGATTTTTAATTCCACTACAGGTGATTTGATAGATATTCGGACTGTTTTTTCGATAGCGGAGCTTAATATCGTATGCAAAAGAGTAGTGTACGTCGCCAGAGAGAATAACAAAGTTAGTTGGTGTCTTTGTGTGTGTGAAAATACTAATAAGAGTATTCGCACTTCCGGGGTGAGCCATCCAGTTTTCAGCATCAACCATCAATGGTTTACCAAGCATGGTCACCACACGTTGTAGTGCTTCGATAAATTTCACACCAAACATTGGCGCGGCAGAAACAATAACAACTTTGTCTTGGTGCACGAGTTCTTGGTGGAACTCAATCATCGCTTCCCAGTCCATTAAGCCAGAAGGTTTGTTCATTTTAGACTCAGAACGCCAGCGTCTGGTTCGTGTATCTAGCACGACAACTTTTGGTGTCGTAGGAATGGTGTAGTGCCAATTCTCAAAGCGATACAAATATTGAATAAATGCATCTTGGGTTTGCGAGGTTCGCTCATCGATAAAGCGTTGAGCGAGGCTCATAAATTCATCATTGAATTTTTCTGGCGCATTTCCCCAACCTTGGCAAACCCAGTAAGCAATCAAGCTATTACCGATAATGCGTTTTGCAAACGTGTTGCTGTATGCGGCTTGTTCCCAGCCTATGGTGAGATTCCAATCGTCGGTGACATCGTGATCATCAAAAATCATATAGGTTGGAATGTGAGCGAGTAAGCGTTGAACCTTGTCCAGACCTGCGACGAATTTATCAATTTGTTTTTTTTCTTCGCGCCATTGCTGCTGCCATTTGGGTTCAAGAACTTCTCCGCCGACAGTAAATTCGTTTTCTAATAAACGATCCGTTCGAACAAGCTTCCACAAGGCCGGAGACCAAACCAATAAGTACATTGCAAAGCACTCAGCAAAGCTTATTAGGTGATTCTCACACTCTTTGGCGCTGAATATTGGTGTCCCTCGGTGTGGAAAAAACTTACTTAGTAAACTGTCATCACTCACATAATGAGGCAACAATTTATCTCGACCATAATAGCAAGCAGGGTGTTGGTAGAGCTCATTGGTATTTTTTATCGGAGCTTGATCGAATTCTTCGCCTGGCAAACCCAATAAAGCTATGACTTGCTCAATGGCATCGAGAGTGGGGCCTGCAACATGGTCTGCATAGATTTGATCACCACTCATGATGAGCATATCCGGTCTTTCTTCAATGGATTGAGACGCGATTTTATGATCCGCAGCGACCAATGTATCATCACTGAAGTGATGGGGATTACGGCAAGAGCCATGTAAGAGATAATCCGCTTTTTCACTAACGAGGAACTCAATACCCAAGTTTGGCGTATTATCTCGCTCATAAGTTAGGTGAGGGAGCAGTTCCGTCACTAAGCCATATTGCGTTTTTATTTGATAGCGTAACGCTTGATGGGTTGGAAACTCGCCTTCTAATTTAAGTAAGCAACACCACGCATTGAGGCCGATTTGAAGCTGTTCTTTTTGTTCACTTAAAGGGGCTTGATAAAGGATGGAGGCATTTTCATCCGTAATTTGCACCATACCCTCCAAGCGTTGGGTGGTGACTAGCCAAATATTGATTTCAGTTGCGGTCACTTTACGTAGGATCGGACCTGCAACGACAAGAGGAAGTGAAGAAATTTCAGTCGTGTTCATCAATGCTGGCAAAACGGCTCCTTATGTGTCAGCTTCTTCTTCTAATATTTCGATAACTTGCGAGCTACTAAGTTCATGTCCCATAAGGAACAAACCAAGCATCGCATCGGCTTTTGACGCGTTATCACTGTCTTCATCCAAAATTTGCTGAAGCCGAGTTCTAATTAGGTCGATTTCGTGTTCGACGAAGCCACGCCCTTCTTCGTCACCTTGACCATCTTCTGGTGCATTATCAAAGTGCAAAAACAACATGTCACCATCGAGTTGAGTCCCTATCAACCTCTCTGGCAGCCATGCTTCTCCCATCACAATGTCTGGGTCTGTATCTGCGGGTAAATGATTCAAGGTAGAGATGAGTTCTGATGCTTTCACTTTTTACTTCATTATGTTTGATTTAGAACTAAGCTAGAGTTTAAGCGCTTGTTGTGATGGTAAAATATTCGCAAACAAGCTCACCTAGTCGTGCAATATTAATATGATCTTGGGACTCAAACTGTCACGAGGATGACAACATTTGCCATTGTAACGGCTATCATCAGCAGAACATAAGCTTTTAATGGCAAATCATTGATGTTTGCCTGCTTCTCAACCAACATTTTTCGAACTCATGAAGAGATTAATTCTAACAACACTCGCTTTACCTTTAGCTGCGGCAGTTTCTTCTGCGCATGGTTCAGAAGAACAAACGTGGGGGATTGCTGCGATGTATCGCACAGCATCGATTCCGTTTTATACCGCCGATAATGACTCTACGGTGAGTACATTTGTACCAATGATGTTCTTTGAAAACCAACATGTGTATATCAATGGCATTGAAGGTGGCGCTTTTTTGTATAACGAGAGTGATTCCGACTGGCGCGCGAGCGCACTCATGCGATTGAGATTTGTCGATATTCCCATGTCGCTACAAAATGCTAATGAAGGGGACAGAGTCGATTTCGGTGGGCAAGTGCGTTATAGCATTAACGACAATTGGCGCGCAGAAGTAGAGTTGATGACGGACGACGAACTCCAGTTTCACTCTAATTACCGCCTTGCTGCCAATTATGTATTTGGTGATTGGGAATTAGAGCCATCGATTACGATTCGATACAAAGACGCTGATTTCAATAGTGAATACTATTCCTTTAAGGATATTACTGGCGAGAGAATTGGAGCTGGACTTGACACCAATCTTGGTATTAAAGCTCGTTACCATGTAACTTCAAATTTGTATTTATTGGGTGAGACGAGTGTTACTCGCTTAGATGATAACGCCTACAACAGTCAGCTTGTAGAAGATCGATATCAGGGAGAAGTGTTTGTCGGTTTTGGCTTTTTCAACGATAAAAGCAAAGCTCCGAAACCGACACTGAGCAATAAAGCATATCTACGTATTGCGCATGGTTGGGCGACGCCTTCGAACATCGGTGAAATATTTAGCTTTGAGAGAGAAAAAGACCCATACGACAATCAACTTACTTCATTGTTTTATGGGCATCCATTAACGGATGAGCTGTTTGGTTTTCCTCTTGATATTTATTTAACGCCAGGGTTGGTTCATCACTGGTCGTCCAGTGTTCAGTCTGCGAGCACAGAATACGTCATGGCGATTAAGGCTTATTGTACGGTTAATTGGCCTACGACTTGGCGATTTGGTGTAGCGGAAGGTGTGTCATACATTGATAGCATTACCTATATTGAAGGCACAGAAATGGAAGACAAGGGTTATACACCAAGCAAGTTGCTCAACTACTTAGATTTCTCGTTTGATGTCAATGTAGGCGATCTCTTCAACCAAAAGAGCTGGAACAATATGTGGGTGGGCTATTCATTGCATCACCGCTCGGCGATTTTTGAAAGCGCTTCCCAGTTTGGGCGAATTAAAGGTGGGAGTAACTACAATACTATTTATTTCCAGTTCGAGTTTTAGCGCATCGCGAGATGCATATAAGTCGGATTTGCAACTGACTTATTTATCGCCCATTATGAGTAATGATGAATAATACTATGCTGCTTTCAACGAGAAATTTCGTATATCGTGCCAGAGTTAAGGCTGTTTGTGATGCATCTGATGAATCGGATGGGATGAGCACCATGAGTATCGACTCCTCATTCAATCTTCAAATTGAAGCGATAAATTGTACCAACGCTGAATTTGCCAAACGCTTTTTTGCCATTCACGGAGAAGGGCACTTGGAGGGCGATGAATGGTTGGTGTTGTACGTCAACTCTCTTGACGTTAAGGCGGGAGACAATATAGAAATCCGTAGCGATGTCGCGTTTAATGCGATGATCGAGAATATGATAAGCGAAGCTGAGCGGTCTTTAGAAAAAGTCTACCTCGATGCAATACGCAACTTGGAGAAAGTGAATCGTTTTTGACGATGTAAGAGACCCTATAAATACGATCAAGGCATCAGGATCCAAAAAGGGATTGGCGCGAACCAATCCCTTTTGTATTCTGGTTTATTCTAACTTACGCCATTGTTGCAAGTTGGCTTTGCGCTTCTGAAATGCCTTTTTCAGCCGCATCTTCACCCATGTTTAGCGCTTCTGCGTAAACAAATTCCACATCAGTGATTCCTACAAAACCCAGCACAGTGCGTAGGTATGGCGTAACGTTGTCAGTTGGTGAATCTTTATGAATACCACCACGAGTCGTTACTACAATCGCCTTTTTACCTTCAATCAAACCTTGAACGCCGTTTTCTGTGTATTTGAATGTCACGCCTGCACGAGCAATCAAATCAATCCAGTTTTTAAGCTGAGTCGGGATGGTGAAGTTGTACATTGGAGCGGCAATAACCAAAGTGTCTGCGGCCTTTACTTCTTCAATAAGGGTGTCAGACAAGTCGACCACCGCTTGCTGTTCTTGTGAAAGATCTTCCGTAGCGCGCAGTGCAGTCGCAACGGCGAAGTCCAAAACAGGTAGCGGGTTTGCAGCCAAATCACGAACAGTAAGCTTGTCTTGGTCTACATTTTTGATGAAGTCTTCAACCAATTTGTTTGATTGAGAGTAATCGCCAAGGATGCTTGATTTTAGAGCTAGTACACGAGACATAATGGTTATTCCTTAAATAAGTGCTTTCGACTATGGGAGCCATTATAAGCAACGTAAGTGAGTTCAAAAGCCTAGCGATTCGCTGAACATGTTCGAAAAAATTGAATGAGCTTTCGGTTATCTTGTTACAGATCTTGTGTGATACAATCCGCGCAGTTTTTGTAATGAAAAGAATAGGAAACGCTTTGACTTCGTCACAGCCCCCAAAAAAGAATCTAGCTGAAGAGCAAGCGACACCGTCAAATGGTGCGCAAAAAGCGACAGCGAAACAAGCTCAAACACCTCAGGCTCAAGTGAATAGTGCTGCATCTCTGCGTAAAGCGCTGAATCAGTGCATGATGCGCGACCGTTTCCGCTTGAGTAAACGTATTTCTGGTGCAAGCAAAATTAAGAAGGACGCAGCGCGTAATGCTGTGTTCGACGAAATCGCATTAGACATCGCAAAATCCATGATGGTTGCAGAGCAGCGCAGCAACTACAAACCAACGATTGAGTACCCAGAAATCCTGCCTGTAAGCCAAAAACGTGACGATATTGCGAAAGCGATCGAAGAAAACCAAGTGGTTATCGTCGCGGGTGAAACCGGTTCTGGTAAAACCACTCAGCTACCAAAAATCTGTGCTGAGCTTGGTCGCGGTAAATTTGGTCTGATTGGTCATACTCAGCCTCGTCGTCTTGCAGCGCGTTCGGTTGCTAACCGTATTGCCGAAGAGATGGAAACCAAGCTTGGTGAGTTTGTTGGTTACAAGGTTCGATTCAACGATCAGATCTCTGAAAATACCCAAATCAAATTGATGACGGATGGTATCTTGTTGGCTGAAATTCAGCATGACCGTTTCTTGAATCAATACGACACCATCATTATCGATGAAGCGCACGAGCGCAGCCTTAACATCGATTTCATCTTGGGTTACTTGAAAGAGTTGCTGCCACGTCGTCCTGATTTGAAAGTGATCATCACGTCGGCAACCATCGACCCAGAACGCTTCTCAAAACACTTCAACAATGCACCAATCATTGAAGTATCGGGTCGTACTTACCCAGTAGAAACACGTTACCGCCCACTAAGCGGTGATGACGACAATGATCGTGACCAGCTTGAAGGCATCTTCGAAGCGGTAGATGAACTGTGCGATGAAGGTTTAGGTGACATCCTGATTTTCATGAACGGTGAACGTGAAATCCGTGATACCGCAGATGCATTGTCCAAACGTAATCTGAAGAGCACGGAAATTGTGCCGCTTTACGCGCGTTTGTCGGCAGGTGAGCAGAATAAGATTTTCCAACCTCATACTGGTCGCCGAATTGTACTGGCAACCAACGTGGCAG
Source organism: Vibrio sp. 1288 (assembly GCF_033344475.1). Classification (NCBI taxonomy): domain Bacteria; kingdom Pseudomonadati; phylum Pseudomonadota; class Gammaproteobacteria; order Vibrionales; family Vibrionaceae; genus Vibrio; species Vibrio sp. 1288. The sequence continues at coordinate 95,544 of NZ_JAWPOX010000009.1, read as the reverse complement.
AAACCTCGCTAACTGTTCCGGGCATTAAGTACGTTATCGACCCAGGTACGGCGCGTATCAGTCGATACAGTTACCGTACTAAGGTTCAGCGTCTTCCAATCGAGCCAGTTTCTCAGGCGAGTGCGAACCAGCGTAAAGGTCGTTGTGGTCGTGTGGAAGAGGGTATCTGTATTCGTCTGTACTCAGAGGAAGATTTTGAGTCACGCCCAGAGTTTACTGATCCTGAAATCCTACGTACCAATCTAGCGTCGGTTATCTTGCAAATGACGGCACTTGGTTTGGGTGATATTCAAGCGTTTCCGTTTGTGGAAGCACCGGATAAACGTAACATCCAAGACGGCGTGCGTTTGCTGGAAGAGCTTGGTGCGATTAACTCTGAGGTAAAAGATCCGAAAAAACGCCTGACTTCCATTGGTCGCCAATTAGCGCGTTTGCCAATCGATCCGCGCTTGGCGCGTATGGTATTGGAAGCGCCAAAATATGGTGCGCTTAAAGAAGTGATGATCATCGCAGCTGCCTTGTCGATTCAAGATCCACGCGAACGTCCTTCAGACAAACAACAATCGTCAGACGATAAACATCGTCGCTTCTTCCATGAAGAGTCGGACTTCCTGACATTTGTGAATTTGTGGGAATACATCCAAAAGCAGCAAAAAGCCTTGTCTAGCAATCAGTTCCGCAAACAGTGTAAGCAAGACTATTTGAACTACTTGCGCGTTCGCGAGTGGCAAGATGTGTACTTCCAAATTCATCAGTCGATGCGTGAGATGGAATTCAAGCTTAACGATGAGCCCGCTTCTTACCATGGCGTACACAGTGCCATTTTGGTTGGTTTGCTGTCGCACATCGGCATGAAAGACCAAGAAAAGAATGAATATCAAGGCGCGCGTAATGCTCGTTTCCATATCTTCCCTGCATCAGGTCTATTCAAGAAACAGCCTAAGTGGATCATGTCTGCTGAGTTGGTGGAAACCTCAAAACTTTGGGGTCGTATCATCGCAAAGATTCAGCCAGAATGGATTGAGCCGTTAGCTAAACACCTTATTAAACGCAGTTACAGCGAACCACATTGGTCGAAGAAACGCGCTGCGGTGATGGCGCACGAAAAAGTGATGCTTTACGGCGTACCAATCGTACCGAAACGCTTGGTCAACTACGGCAGTATCGATTCGACCGTAAGTCGCGAAATCTTCATTCGTAGTGCATTGGTTGAGGGTGAATGGGAAACCAAACACGCGTTCTTTAAGCAAAACCGTAAGCTTCTGCAAGAAGTGGAAGAGCTTGAGCATAAATCTCGTCGTCGAGACATCTTAGTGGATGATGATGAGCTGTTTGATTTCTATGACCAACGCGTTGGCACCGAAGTGGTTTCTGGTAAGCATTTCGATACGTGGTGGAAAAAGGCATCTAAAGAAAATCCGGAACTGCTGAACTTTGAAAAAGAGATGCTGTTCAAGGGTGATGCTAGCCATGTGACCGATTTGGATTACCCGAACTTCTGGCATCAAAATGGTTTGAAGCTCAAATTGAGTTACCAATTTGAACCAGGCGATGATAGTGACGGTGTCACAGTGCATTTGCCGTTGCCGATTTTAAACCAAGTTGAACCAGCGGGCTTTGATTGGCAAATCCCTGGTTTGCGCCATGAGCTTGTGGTCAGCTTGATTAAATCGTTGCCAAAGACAATTCGTAAGAACTTTGTGCCTGCGCCAAACTATGCCGATGCATTCTTAGCACGCGTCACGCCAATGGAAGCGCCGCTGCTAGATTCATTAGAGAAAGAGTTGCGACGCATGACGGGCGTAGAGGTACTGCGTGAAGACTGGAACTTGGAACAAGTACCTGAGCACTTGAAAGTCACGTTCCGTGCGGTTGATCATCGAAATCGTAAACTGAAGGAACATAAAGACCTTCATGAACTGAAAGAAAGTTTGAAAGACAAAGTTCAAGAAACGCTTTCCAAAGTTGCGGATGACGATATCGAACAGCAAGGTCTGCATACGTGGAGTTTTGGCGAATTGCCGAAAGTGTATCAACAAAAACGTGGCGGCTACGATGTAAAAGCGTATCCGGCGCTTGTTGATACCAAAGACAGCGTTGAAATCAAACTCTACGAAACGGAGTACGAGCAGATAACGGCAATGCGTGCTGGTCAGCGTCGTTTGATTTTGTTGAATGTGCCGTCTCCAATTAAATATTTGCACGCTAACTTACCGAACAAATCGAAGTTGGGGTTGTATTTTAACCCTTACGGCAAAGTGCTTGATCTGATAGATGACTGCATTGCCTGCGGTGTCGATAAGCTTATTGAAGAGCAGGGTGGTTTAGTTTGGGAGCCAGAGAAGTTCGAAGCGTTGAAAGAACACGTTCGTGCTGAATTGGGTGACACCGTTGTAGAGATCGCTCAACAGGTTGAGACTATTCTGACCACGGCGTTTAGCATCAATAAGAAGCTAAAAGGCAAGATCGACTTCACAATGGCGTTTGCTCTGTCCGATATCAAAGCACAAATTGAAGGCTTGATCTTCAAAGGCTTTGCAACGGAATGTGGCTGGAAGCGCTTGCCGGATATTCTTCGCTACATGCGCGCGATAGAGCGCCGTATGGAGAAGTTGCCTATCGATCCAAACAAAGATCGTTTACATATGCTGAAGATTGAATCTGTGACTCAAGACTATAAAGAGTTGCTGAACAAGATCCCGAAAGGTGTGGCTATTCCTGAAAATGTAAAAGAAGTGCGTTGGATGATTGAAGAACTTCGCGTGAGTTACTTTGCTCAACAATTAGGCACTCCTTATCCTGTTTCTGATAAACGAGTCAAAAACGCGATTGATGCTTGCTAATCAACCAGTAAAATAGTGTCAGATTTGTAATTATCGCTTAAGAAGTTGCTGGTACACTAATTGCTGGTAACTCAATAAGCATTATTTTTTAGTTCCGGGAGGCAATAGTTCGCCTCCCTTTATCTGTAGTACCAACGACTGAGTTATGCAGGCGTGGGAATAATAAAGAGTAAAGGTAGATGATGAAAAAAACTCTATTAGCAGTGGCGCTACTTGGCGCATCTTCTGCGGCAATGGCGGATTCTTGGATTTACGGTGGTGCAACAGTAGGTCAGTCTGACTACAAAGGTGAGACGGACACATCATACTCTGTTCACGTTGGTACAGGCATTCTACCTATCATTGGTGTTGAAGCTGGTGTAACACAGCACGGTGAGTTCAACGTAAATGGTCAAGACACTAAGCTAACTTCTTACTACGCAGCACTTAAGCCAAGTATCGACTTCGGTCCGCTACACGTGTACGCAAAAGGTGGTTTCCATCAGTGGGACAAAAAAGTGAAAGGCGGCAAAGACGATGACGATTTGGACCTAATGTACGGTGTGGGTGCTGAGTACTTCATTTTTGGCCCAATGTCTGTTGGTGCTAGCTACATGAACTACACTGCTGGTAAAGACGATATCAGCACGTTCTCTGTTAACGCAACACTACATTTCCTATAAGCGTCAAGCTTTCTAACACCATATGAAACACACCGGCTTTATGCCGGTGTTTTTTTGTCTGGAAGTCACAAAACAAAAGTTGAACATAAATTATTCACTTTTAGAGTCTTAAAATGCCTATGCTTTCCAATATATAGTGGCGATTAAATGCGCATATTTGCGTAATGTTTCGCTTAGGAATCGATCAGGAAGGGATAGTATGAAAAAAACACTCTCGTTATTCGCTCTAACGTTGTGCTCAACATCAGCTATGGCTGACTCTTGGATTTACGCTGGTGGCCAAATTGGTCAGTCCGATATCGACAGCGAAAATGATACAACTTATGGTATTCATGTCGGTACTGGTATTTTGCCGTTCATTGGCATTGAAGCAGGCTACTTTAACCACGGCAAAGTGGATTTATCTTTGAGTGGCAGCAGGGGTAGTGCTGATTTTGATTCATTCTATTTAGCGGCGAAACCTAGTATCGACTTCGGCCCGTTACACGTTTACGCAAAAGGCGGCATCAATGCATTCAACGTTGATTATGACGGTGGACTGAGAAACTTAGACAAAGATGATGGCGTCTCTTACATGTATGGTGTTGGTGCCGAATACTTCTTGCTTGACAATGTGTCTGTGGGCGCGAGTTATCAAGCGTTTGGCGTGGATATTGAAGGCGATAGCGATACCGTTAGCAGCGTAACAGGGAACATCACCTTCCATTTCTTATAACGCTCGCTGGATGAAAGGTTTGCTGATTTGGTTTCGTCGTTAATTGTGAAACCAAATCAGCGCAGGTCTTCTCTATTTGCGCAGTGACTGGCTATGAACTTAAGTATTTCTTGTGTCTTTTCTAGTCTACAACCTACGACAAAGTCAATCGTTAGACCTCATAATTTTTGTGTTGATATTATTTCCCCTTCATCTGTCTCGAATTGAGCTTAAAATGCAATAAATCACGACTTTTTGCAAAAATATGTGATTACTGCTAAAATTCGTCCCGCTTTAAAACTTTAGAGTTCAAATTAATGGAGGGCGGTATTGGAGTTCTTCTCACCTGAGGGGCGTTTCAAATTCACGTTAAATTTGTATTTATGGATAATGCATTTAAAAAATATAGTATTGATACAACCGATTATCAGGTTGGACAGGATAACGTTCAAAAGTGGGGATTCGATATACATAACCCGGTTTTTGGCATTAGTGCGGGGCTCGTTGTTTTCTGTCTGATTTCACTTCTTCTTGTTGAGCCAACCACTGCTCGAGACGTATTAAACGGTCTAAAAAACGGAATTATCGAACAGTTTGATGCGTTCTTTATGTGGTCGACAAACTTCTTCTTATTGTTCGCCGTTGCTCTTCTTTTTTCTCCGCTAGGTAAAATCCGCTTAGGAGGCAAAGAAGCAACGCCGGATCACTCAACCGTTTCTTGGTTGTCGATGCTTTTCGCCGCGGGTATGGGTATTGGTCTTCTGTTCTGGAGTGTGGCTGAGCCGACCGCGTATTTCACTGATTGGTGGGGAATGCCACTTAACGCAGTACCATACACCGAAGAAGCAAAATCCCTCGCGATGGGTGCCACTATGTTCCACTGGGGTGTACATGGTTGGAGTATTTACGCACTCGTTGCACTAGCATTAGCGTTTTTTGCCTTTAACAAAGGTTTACCACTTTCATTGCGCGCGGCGTTCTATCCAATTTTTGGTGACCGTGCATGGGGTTGGTTAGGTCACGTTATTGATATCCTTGCCGTTTTGTCGACGCTATTTGGTCTTGCAACGTCGCTAGGTCTAGGTGCTCAGCAGGCGACCAGTGGTATTAACCATGTCTTTGGTCTAGAAGGCGGCATTGGTACACAAATGATTGTGATCACCTTCGTTACCTTTATCGCGGTGCTATCAGTGATTCGTGGTATTGATGGTGGTGTTAAGCTACTGAGTAACGTCAATATGGTGGTTGCGTTTGCGCTGCTTATTTTCATTACCTTCATCACGTTTGATACGGCGTGGAGCTCGCTACGCGACACAACAATGGCTTACATTGAAAATATTATTCCATTGAGTAACCCTCACGGTCGTGAAGATGAAACTTGGATGCACGGCTGGACGGTATTCTACTGGGCTTGGTGGGTATCTTGGTCACCGTTTGTTGGTATGTTTATCGCGCGTGTGTCTAAAGGTCGTACGGTTCGAGAATTCTTATTCGCAGTCATCGTTATTCCTACAGTTGTTACTTTGATTTGGATGTCTGTGTTTGGTGGTATCGCGCTTGACCAAGTGGTGAATAAAGTTGGTGAGCTAGGTGCAAATGGCCTAACTGATATTTCATTGACTCTGTTCCATGTTTACGATGCGCTTCCGTATAGCTCAGTGATTTCAATGCTTTCTATCGTGCTGATTCTGGTATTCTTTATTACATCGTCAGACTCTGGCTCGCTGGTTATCGATAGTATTACCGCCGGTGGTAAGATTGATGCACCAGTACCGCAACGCATTTTCTGGGCGTGTATTGAAGGTGCAATTGCAGCCGTAATGCTTTGGGTTGGTGGTAAAGAAGCCCTGCAAGCATTGCAATCAGGTGTTGTTGCAACAGGATTACCGTTTACTTTTGTTCTGCTGTTGATGTGCGTAAGTTTGGTGAAAGGGTTAAGAACAGAACTGCCAGCTTACAAATAAATACAACACGATCCATGATTGAGTTTAAATGCCGAGCCTAATGTGCTCGGCATTTTTTATTTCTACTTTTCTTTTCCAATAATTTCGTTACAGTTTAGGCTTATTCCCACCTCATTAAACTGCATTATGTCACTGGCTAAACTCATTCTTATTCGTGGACTTCCGGGTTCAGGTAAAACAACCTTAGCAAAACAACTAGCGATAGAGCTTGGTGCTAAGCATTTTGAAGCTGACATGTATTTTGAAAATGATGAAGGTGATTATCACTTTGAACCAGTTCAATTACCTCAAGCGCATGAGTGGTGTTTTCAGCAAACTAGAAAGTGGTTGAACAAAGGGAGAGTCGTGATTGTGAGCAATACGTTTGTTCGACATTGGGAGATGAAGCGTTACATGGACTACTGCATGAAGAAGCGCATCGAGGTGGAAATTAAAGTGTGCCACGGAGCGTATCAAAGCATTCATGATGTACCACCAGCGACGATAGAAAAGATGCGACGCCAGTGGCAAGAATGACCGTTACCAGAACCGGAAGTTATTGACCTCGTCCGTCAATCATCACAACGAATGTTTTGCTCATGATTGAAAGGTCCATTGAAATCCAAGAGTAAAACGAACCTAAGCTTAGTGCGTAACTGTGGTCAAACCCAACTTTGCGTCTTACATCCTCAATGCATGCATCATAGCCTTGGTTAACCTGAGCTAAGCCTGTGATACCTGGTAACACGCCATATGTGCGCTCTACAAAATAGGGGATTTCATCTTCCAATTTCTGGTAGAAAGCTGGGCGTTCTGGGCGCGGCCCAATCATCGACATTTCACCTCTCAACACATTAAACAGTTGAGGTAGTTCATCTAAACGCGTTTTGCGTAAAAAGCGTCCTACTGGCGTGATGCGGGGATCATTTTCAGTTGCCCATACTGCGCCAGAGCGTTGCTCTGCATCAATATACATGGTGCGAAACTTCATGATTTGAAAAAGATCCATTTTTTCTGGTGTGCAGCGTCCTACTCGCAATTGGCGATAAATCACAGGGCCTTTCGATGTGGTTTTGATCGCTAGCGCGATAAATGGGAATAGTGGTGCAGTGACGACCAAAATAAGCATTGCAACCAGTACATCAAACGTTCTTTTTGCGTGGCATACATTTGAATCGTAGCGTGAGTTTTTCATGATGCTTTCCTTATTGGTTGACGCGTTTCCAACGTCCATTTTCCATTCCGAGCAAATACTTCATACCGCCGATAAAGTTGGCGAGATGACCAATGACGATGTAGCTAATCAGCTTAAAAGGTTTAATAGTGTTAAGTGCTGGCATTAAGTAAGTAATAAGCGCGATGCTGTAAATACCAACTTGTGCGAACAGCATTACTTGAAACAGCGGATTGTGTGCCAGTAGTAGTGAGCAAATAAAGCAAACAATCATCAAATAGGGTGTTGCTAAGCGCAGAACCTTTCCCGATAGAAATGCAAAGGCAGTGCCACGATAACGAGGTAGCAGTAATTTCTTTAATTGCATGAGCTGCTGCATGTTACCCGCTGAAATTCTTAGGCGTCGTTTGAAATCTGCGTCGTCTGAGCTTTGTTCGAGCTCAAGAGCCAGCATGTTTGGCTCGTAAATAGCGCTATAGCCTCGCAAAACGATTCTCATAGGGAGAATAAAGTCGTCATTAATGGTGCTGACTTCCAGTGGTTCAAATAAGTGAGTTCTGAAAGTGTAAAATGCACCGTGGGAACCAATCGTTGAACCTAACAAGGATTCTTGATGCTTTACTCGAGACTGGTATCGCCAATACGCCGCTTCACCTTGGTTATTAGTACTCATTATTTGATATGTTGCGTTAACCACTCCAACGTTCTCATTTTGATAATGCTGACTAGCTAGCAACAGAGAATCGCAAGAAATCAATGCCGACGTGTCACTCAGTGCGGTAATGTCCGAGCTAACATGACGCATTTCTTCGTTGAGTAGGGCAACTTTACCGCGATTGATTTGGTGATCATTAATAATGAACAGAGTATCAGAGCAGATTGCTTCTTGAATTGTCGCTTGAGCAATCTCGGCTGTGTTATCTGTGCAGCCATCACATGCGATCACTACTCTTAACTTATCCCTTGGGTAATCTAGGCTCGCAAGGTTACGGATCTTCTCTGCTATCCATTGTTCTTCATTGTAGGCGGGCACGATGACAGTAATAGAGGGTAGCTGGCTGTCTGTTTTGGAGGCTTTGTAAGCTCGCTCTACAAATGGTGCTTTGGTTTCGGCTTGCCGTTTTAAAGGAAGCCATTTAAGGAGCAGTGGGTACCCAACGTGATGATAGACAATCAAAAACGTGGATAAACCAAACCCTATAATCCAAAGTAAATCATTCATAGCTAGCCTCCTTGGCCAAACGTGAGTAGCGACTCACCATGTCTCTGATATCAAAGTGTTTGAGAATAAAAGTTCGAGGAGAGCGGTGTGATGATTCCAGTTGTTGTGATAACGCTTCGGCCAACGAAAACACGCGATTTGCTTCAACCAGTGTGCTGTTGTTCGGACAGAGCGTCTCTTTCACGCCGCCAACATCCGTTGCGACGCAAGGAATGTCACATGCTTGAGCCTCGAGGGTTGAGAGAGGAAAGCCCTCTTGAAGTGATGGTAAGCAAAACAAGTCTAGGCTTTGGTAAAAGCTGGGCATATCGTCCACCAAGCCTAAAAAGGTTACTCGATCTTCAAGTTTTAACGTTCTAACTTGTGCTTCCAATTGAGTTCGCTGAGAACCATCACCTGCGATTGCTAGGTGTGTGTTTGGCGTAAGATGAGAGAAGGCTTCGATAAGCACTTTATGGCCTTTAACTGCTTCTAGACGCCCGGCAACGCCAATCACGATTTTGTCGGTTGGAAGTTCAAACAAGTGTCTTGTTGCCGTTTGGTCACCGCTTTTAAACTTCTGACAGTCAATCCCGTTATGGATAGTACAAACTTTGCGATACTTTAACTTAGTCTGTATTTGATGGGCGACAAAGTTAGCATCGGCAACTACTTGCGGGCGAATCATCGTTAGCAAAAGGGACTGTAGTCGAGCTGATTTTTTGTTATTAAGGTGCCATGCGTCGTGCTCGGTATGAATCACTACAGGTACGTGCGCTAAACGTGCAGCAATACCACCATACAGAAGTGGGCCGATATGATGTGTGTGGACCACGTCAGGCTTAAGTCCTTTGAGCATGGAAGTCAGCGTACTGATGGTTTTTCCGCTGAATCCAGGTTTCTTATTAAGAAAGTGCAGTTGGCCTTGGTAGGGCAATAGTTTTTGCCAGCCTTGTAGTGCATGTTCTTTGCTTCCTTCTAAGCTCACGACAAAAACGGAATGGTTTGGCTGCGCAAAACGAAGCATTTCTAGTACGAGCGTTTCTAAACCACCAGGAGCTAAGTGTTGCACGACGTGTAATATCACTTTTTTGCTGTGCTTAGTGTTATTGTGTTTTTGTCTGAATTCCATTTTCAAACCCTCGTTGAGTTCTTTGTTTATTTAGGAGTTGCAGACTGCGTGCCAAAAAATTAATCATTTAAAAACAATAGGTTAATATTGATGCTTGTGAGACTTTATGTTTATTCTCAATTTGAGATTCATATTAGTGGACATGCTATGAGGCTGTATAAGGCAGTAGTAAAAGAAAAGCACTCGCCGACCGAGTGCTTGTAAATGAGTTCTTATGGCGGTTAGTTTCCGTACACTACGTTAGGTAAAGTGGTGATGACAGGAACACCAAGGTGTTTTTCTAATGCTCTTTTAGAGCGGATAGAGTTATCGGCTAACTCTAGTATCGTCGCTAATCCAATGCCTAAACCAGCGCCACCAATAAATCCTAAAATGACAAATACAAAACTAGGTAAGTTAGTTGGAATCGTTGGCGTGAACGGTTCATCAATGATTTTTACGCGCTTATTCTCTTCAAATTCTCCCAAAGAACCCGTTAGTTGGGCCATCTCATAGCGTTCGACGAGTTCATCATACATTTCTCTCTTCACTGCGACGTCACGAGCTAAGCGGTTGATTTCTGTCGCTGTGCTCCCAAATTGGTGCGCATTTCGCTCTAATTCTTGGATCATGTCTCGCAAGCTGTTGGTTTCTTCCGTAAGTGCTTCAAAACGTCCGCGCATCATTTGTAATTGATGTAGTTGGGAGACAAGTAGAGGCTGTGCTTCGCCAAGACTGTTTACTGTGGTATTGCTCGCGATATCCCATAGTTGAGCACTGTTTAGTTCTGGTTGTTTAGAGTTCAAGAGTACCGAGCGTTCCTGCTCCAACCGGTTTAATTCTCGCAACTTACCTTGCACCAAACTATGCGCCTCTGTGTATTTAGCGCGAAGCAGGGTAAGTTCACTACGAATGTCGATGATTTGCTCTTCCAGTTTACCGATAACCGGGTTCGTTTTGGATAGTTGTTGATCCAAACTGCCTAGACTTCGTGAAACACCAGCAAGCTCCGCTTCCTTTTCGGCTAGCGTTTGTTTGAGGCTAGCAAGGCGAGTAAGGCTTTGAGCTTGCATTTCGGGCGTCGCGTCTGAGTAAGTATTTTTATATTCTGCAAAGGCTTGCTCTGCCTTGTCTAGTTCTTCCCTGCGTTTGTTGATATGGATAGTCAAAAAATGGCTCGAATCTTTAATCGAAGAACGCTCAGGTGCCAAAAGCTGTTCGACAAAATGCTCTCTGACAGAGAGCAGCATCGACTCCATTCCTTCTGATTTACCACTTTGCAATTGAATTTGAATGAAGTCTTTACCGAGTGGCTGAACAGACAGGCGCGACGCAAGATCTTTTATGATGAACTCTTGCTCTTTTGCACTCATCTCGTCATTGATCAGCGATTGTTCTTTTGCGACAGAATACAAAACGTGTCGGCTTTTTAGCAGAGTACTGAGTGCGCTCAATCGGTCTTTAAGCATTGTTGAGACGGCAAGGTCTTGAAGGAACGGGTTCATTTTCGCTGTCTCTTGAATAAGCATGCTGGTATGAGCAACATAAGTCGTCGGAACCAGTTTACTTACGATGAAACCCAGCACAGGCAAGACAAGCATAGGAATAACGATCATGTAGCGACGTCTCCAAGCTCCATGTAACAGTACGCTGAGGTTTTCTCTTAAATCGTTCATAGCGCCCTCACTAATTTATCAACTTGGTTGGCTCTTGCTTCCCAGCTTTGCTGTTGAACAAATGACTTTGAATCTGTCGGTGGCGGTAGGAGGTGATCGAGACTGGCACGCACGTCTTCGACATCTTGAACCACATGAAGCATATGTTTGTAGGGCATTAATGCAGGAAACGGTGTGCTGATAACAGGGGTTCCTGTTGCCAAGTACTCAAGAAGTTTAAGCGGATTACATGCCTTGATTTGAGCGTTATCAACAAAGGGCAACCAACTGGCATCCCAGTGTTGAGAGTAGCTTGGCAAAGTGTGATGAGCTCTTGGGCCGAGATAGTAAACGTTACTTCTTTGAGGTAGCGGATTGTCACTGAGTTCGTTGGGGCCGATGAAAACCAGATCCCAGTCAGGTGCTTGGTCTGCGACTTGGGCAATTAAGTCGTAATCTAACCATTCAGACAAACTGCCATAAAAGCCCAGCACTTTGCGACCATTATTAGGAAAATCTTCAGCCTTAGGTGCTGGCTCAGAAAACAGACTAACGTCGACACCGTGAGGCAAAGTGACGGTTTTACCAGATGGAAATTTGGTGGAGAGTGTTTCGCTTGCCGTAAAGATAACGCTGGCCGCATTAACAAGAGTACGTTCGTGCTTGGCCACCGTGTCGTGGTCAACACCAGCTAAAGCGCTAAAGTCATCGCCACAATAGTAAATCAGTCCACGTGGGTTCATTTCTGCACAAAGATCGGCAGCAGTCGGGAGCGACGTCCAAAATACAGGCTTATCAAAACCAAGAGCTTGTAATTGTTTGTTGAGTTGGTGTTTCATCATCTTAGCGGCCACTTTTCTTGCTAATGCAGAACTAGGGGCAGGAATGGTGAGCAAGTTGATGATGTGAATGTTTGGGTTTGTTTCAGAGTCCAATGTTGGCTTGTGTGAGCCTACGTTATGAAATACACGAGTGAGTTTGTTTAACGCACGCTGTATGTCTTTAGAATCCAGCTTAGGTTGACGAAGGCCAATGGAGTTCACCCAAAGGATTCGATGGTTCGCTGCTAGTTGCTTGACAATATGCTGAGTGGAAGAGGGTAACCCACCAAAATCTTCTCCAAATACTACGATGTCCGTCATGTGGCTCTCCTTGAGTCTTGGTTATTTGATTACTAATTAAGTGAGTAATCACAATGCGTGCCAAGGAATTAGCCATTTTAAAACAGTGAGTTATGGGTTTTGTTTATGTTTGAAACTAGGATTTCTCATTTTGACAGTCACTTTGAACAATTCGGCTAACGACAACTGTTAATGCCGCTAGAATGTAAATTGGCCAAGTGAAACCTTGAGTCAGAAACGTACCTGATACGATGGTACCGATAAGCCCACTTAACACGGCGTTTGCACCAACAGAGAGGGTGTAATCTGATTTTGGTGTCAACAATGAGATGGAATGCAAAGAGGTGCGGATCAATGACACAATTAAAGTAATGAACACCGCGAGCCCGACAAAACCCGTTTCTGCTAACACGCCAAACCAAGTGCTATGGACGGCGTGGTTGATACCATCCCAGTGTGGGCTGTAGAAATAGTAATTAAAGTAGAAGTTATCTAGACCTACGCCAGTCAACGGGTGATGCAGCGCCATTTTAAATGCCGCTTCCCACGCATAAAGTCGCCCCATCGCAGAGGCATCTATACCATCCTCAGCGGCTCCCCCCGATTCTCGTCCTGAAATACCAGCGAATGCGTAGAGTACGATCGCTGCGATAGCGCCTAATACCAAGACTAATGTTTTGCTTTTGATGTGTTTAAAAGCAAAGTAGGCAAATACAGACAGTGAACCTAGTAACCCCCCGCGGCTCTGCGTCTCAATGATCGCAAAGAACAAAACCAAACAGGTGATAAGGGCAAAGAGCCTGAGATGCTTGGGGGAATGCTTCTCCATCAATTGACTAACGGTAAAGGCAAGGGGAAACATCAGCACTAGTGCCAAATCGTTAGGATCGCCAAGTACTGAACCTATGGATCGTCCTATCGACACGCGCGTCCCTTCAACCAAATCAATGCCATTCGCAGCGTTTTGTAATGCCACTAAGCCAATCAATAATCCGGCGAAAATAATTGCTTTTGACATCTGTGCGAGCTGTGAAGGTTTAGTAATAAGCCAGGTGATGGCCAACGTCATAATGATGATTTTCCAATAGGTGTTTTTGAACACCGTTATTGCGATATCACGACTGGAAGCGAATATGATTCCGATGATCACCAGACCCCAAAATATACACAGCCACTTTAATGAAGGGTGCCAAAAAGCTGTAATCTGGCGGCTTATAAGAAGGTGAAAAGCGAGTGCGGCGAGTGCCCCCAATGATAACAGTAATGGGATCTTGAAGTTATAGATAACAGGAAAGGCTTCGTGAATACGAAAGAATGAAAAAATAACGAACAGTGTGACAAGCCAAAACGTTTGATTGAGAACAAACAGTAACGCGAGTGGTGCGAAACACAACGCAACAATCAAAATGGGATGAGGCATAACAATCCAAAGCAGGCCGATACAGACTGTAATCGTCAGTGCTGCGATGGACTGTTTTGTTCTCACCTTGGTTTCATTCATAACGAGTATCTCTTCACCTGTCCACGCCGTTTCACTATGTATCGAGTGAGAGCATTGAGCGTCTCTTTACTCATGTAGCGAGTGGCTATCCCTGCCAGCAAACTGCATGTCAAAATGCAAATTGCGATGGCGATTCCTATTGATTGTGAAGAGTGAAGCAGGAACAGTGCCACACCGGATATAATCTGTAATAAAACCATCAGACTGAGGTGAAAAGGCAACGTCATACATTGTTGGCCTACTACATAAGTCAGGCCCAACTTACACAGTTGTGCGTAATAAAGCGCAATGAACACCCCATAAATACCCAGAGAAGATAAGCCAAACAGCAAAGCAATCGCAACGCACGCAGAGACGACATTTATACCCAGTAGCCAGCGAGTACGACGCTTGTACAAAATGGAGATGTTAATCAACTCACTCCATTCTTTTAACATGGCGATAGGTAGCAAGAATAAGCTGAATAGTACCGCCTCATGATAGGTTTCTGGCAGTAAGTAGGTGATCATCACCATTGCTAATGTGCCGACCACTACACTCAAACCTGTAATGTAAATCATACCTAAGTGTGTGATGCGCACTGCTTCAGTGCTCTTGCGCCCTTCTAAGTAGTTAAATCGACGTGGCATCCACCACATGCCAAACGGCTGCACTAAAATACACATGCCCACTGCAAATTTTACCGCTATCGCGTAAATCCCTAACGTCGCAAGAGAAGTGTTGGCACCAATGAACCAGCGTTCAGCGCCATTGAGACAAAATGCTACTAAACCGGCCATCATCATTGGTAGGCAGTAGTTTAGGTATTGTTTTGCCAATGTCAGCTTAGGAAGGGTGACATTGTAACGGTTAACGATGTGCAGCCAAACAAATTGAGTAATAGCAGCCAACAAGCCCCCCCACAAAACAGAAATAACATGGGGATGAACAGACAGCGCCGCGACGATAAAAATGACCTGAAAAATGGTGGTAGTGACCATGACGTTAAGCAGTGTTCTTGCTTTGTCGTCTTGTGTTCTTAACCAGGCAGTGCCGATTGCAATACTGCCTTCTAGAACGATGGCAAACATAACAATAGCAAATTCGACTCGCGTAAAAGGCGCGGGAATGGGGGCGATTAAAATGATAGTGAGCAAGCTAAGAGCGACGACGCCAGCGATGAGTAAAGCAAGTGAGTACAGCTGGTTTAGTAGGCTTGTGCGCGTATTTTGATCCTTTTCAACGCCGACGAATCGATAAAGCGCTTCATGCAAAGCGAAACTGACAAACAAGGTCGTAACAACACCAAAGGTTGTTAGAAGCTCAAGCTTGCCCATTTGTTCTGGTGAGAGAAAGTGGGGCAATACAGGCAGCATGATTAGGCTGATGCTTTTATTGATCACTAAGGCGATAGCAAATAGCGTCATGTTGGTCATTGCTTTAGACATGATCATATCCTTTGATGTCTCGCGGTGTCTTGAGTGTGCAATCATTGTTGGTAGCAATTTCGGCAGCAAGGTGCTGGGCGATTGGCAAATAACAACGTTCGGCTGTGTATAGTTGAGAAACATTGAGTGCTTCGATACCCATCGTTACTTTCATCCACGGCGATTCATTCAAAAGGCGAATTGCGTTGTGTAACGAAGCCACATTGTTAGGCGTGTATTTAATACAATTTCGGCCGTGAGTTAACACGCGGTCCCAATAACTATCATCATGTGGAATGACGACACACATACCTGCAGCGAGCGCTTCCAAAATAGATAACCCAAAAGGTTCGTTGAGACTGGTGGAAACAAACACACCACACTGTGAACGCAATTCATCTAAGTTGTTTGGGCACTCATGCCATTCAACACCTTGTGTGTTGAAGTCCGGTGTTGAATATTCCACACCTGCCACGTTAGGTTTGATGTAACACACGGTGGATTTGATCTTTTTCGACTCATCAAGTGTTAAAGCATCAAGCAAAAGATCGATGTTCTTCCATTTTAGTAAGCTAGCTGCCCAGAAAACGCGGCTTGAAATCGGATTCGCTTGTTTTGGCCAGCGATCTTTCGATAATCCATTA
Organism: Vibrio sp. 1288; assembly: GCF_033344475.1. NCBI lineage: Bacteria > Pseudomonadati > Pseudomonadota > Gammaproteobacteria > Vibrionales > Vibrionaceae > Vibrio > Vibrio sp. 1288. The sequence goes on along the minus strand of NZ_JAWPOX010000009.1, from coordinate 79,589 downwards.
ACAAACGTAGATGTATTCAAACCACACCAATAGCGTTCGGTGGCAGGCTTCTCTGTTTTGAGGTAGGCCTGTAATGCTTCTACCATTGATTCGCGGGTGTTTGCCAAGTGGTAAATTGCCGATGCTTTTACTAAGCAGTAGCCAGCAGATCTCGATCGTCCAATAGGACCATGAACCATCTGTACCACAGGCTTTTTGCTAATTAATCGTAGTAAGTACAAAGGCATATCATTACTTGGGCAAGATAGGCCCAAAAAGCTATCTATTTTTGGCAGCTTCATGCACGCGTAGAGAAGTTGGAGAAAGTAGTAAGCGTTCATCAACCAGTAGGTCAGGCCATGAGTCGAGTTAAATGGTGATGGTTTTATTTTTATAACTTGCACACGCGGTGTATCACTAAGCAGTGACGCCCAATGCTCTGGATTTGTAGTGAGTAGATAACCAATCACGTTCAGCTTATCGCACTGCTTAAGGAGCTCTGCATTCGCGATTTTGGATCCACCTTGCATTGGGATGGCGTCGAACATCAATACACGTTTCATGACCGGGCTCCTCAATTGATGCTCAACCAGCGTGAAAGAGGCTTCATGCAGTGAGTCATTGGCATTGGTGTAATGGCGTTATTATTAAGTTCACCTTCGTAAATACGTTCAATAGCGTTGATAGATGCAGTCGTCGTTAAGTGCTGGCTAGCATGTAGGTAAGCGTTTTCCGCCAGCTTGTTTCTTAATGCCGCGTCTTGCATGACTTGTTGAATCGCGTTTAACAGGCTCGCCATTCCACTGTTCTGGTACAGCAATGCAGAGTGATTATGCTCGAACAACTCAGGAATGCCTCCCGTTTTAGGAGCCACGATGGGCAGTTGAGCTAAAGCCGCTTCCCCGAGCACGAGACCAAAGGCCTCTTCATAGGCGCCGCTAATAAAAGCGTCTGCATTACCACACATCCACGCTCCAGCATTGTGTTGCTCTCCGACAAAGTGCACTCGTTCTTGGATACCAAGATCTGCGGCAAGCTGTTGCAATGCTTCTCTTTCTTCGCCGTCACCAACAATAACAAGGTGAGGGTTGTGGTGGTGGTAGTTGTGCATGCGCATTGCCCGAATAAGGCGGTCAAACCCTTTGCGCTTAATCAGCGAACCCACCGACAGAAAGGTAAAGGCCTGTGATGGGATTCCGAGGCGATCTTTAATGTCGATGGGTGTATCCACGCCTTGAAGTGACACGCCGTTGTGTACGACATGAAGTTGGTTTTGCGGGTAGCCGTCCTGAAGAATTTCGCGTCCAACATCTTTGCTAACGCAAATCAATTTTGGAGAGAGGTGAAGTCCGAGAGAGAAGCGATCGCGCAATGTATAATGGCAATGAAGTTGCGTGACAAGTGGTATATGATTCATGCGAGCAGCCAAACACATCCATTGACAAGGGCCGCCGCTATTGACGTGTACCAAGTCGATGTTGTGCTTTTCGATCAATGCTGAGCCTTGTTTGATAAGGCTATTCCACCCGCTAATATCCCAGCGCGGAGCGCTCCAACCACCCACCAAATTGAAGGTTGAATGTTCCGCTTCAATTCCGAGCGATTGGCACTTATCGATTAATGGTTGGCAGTTGGACCATACGAATGGCTCAAACTTATCGCGGTCGATTCCTGAAATGAGATCCAGAAGCACCACTTCACTGCCGCGAATCCAATTATCACCATAATGAACATATAGAATGCGTTTTGGCGTAGTCATAAGTCACCTCTGTCTCATCATTAATCTGCGTTAACTGCTGAGCTGCAATAGAGATGCCAAAATATGCCATTAGTTTATGTGATTGAATCTTATATGATATTTATGTTTGGAACTCATCATTCTCATATTGAGAACCAATATGGATTAGTGATCCGTTTCAATTTGATATTTTTGTAGCAATACGGGAATCACACTTTGCGCTGAGAAATCATCAATGATGGTTTGTCGAGCATTCTGGCGAATGAGTGATTGTTGCGCTTCACCAATCGATATCCAGTCATGAAGACATTTGGCAAGAGAGGGAATGTCTTCGACGATAAAACCATTTTTACCCGTTTGGATAATATCTGGAAGACGACCTACACGTAAGCTCATCACGGCAATGCCTCTCGACATGGCTTCAAGCGCCGCCATTGGAAGCCCCTCATAACGAGAAGAGATGATAAGTACACTGATATTTTCCCAAACACCTTCCATATCGGTTTGATGGCCGAGGAAAGTCACGTTTGAAGGGGCAGTTTGATTAAGCGACTCTTTTTCTGGGCCATCACCGTACACACTAAACTGTAATGTTGGACAGAGCCTCGCTACCTCAATAAATTGATCGGCGCCTTTTTCCTGACTCAATCGGCCGACAAAAGCGATCTCCTGATAGGCGAGTTGACTGTTGGGAATCGAAACAAAGTTATTCAGCAGTTCTGAAGAACAAAAAACTTTGCGCTGAATACTTGGACTGACAGCAAAGCAATGGTCAGATAGGCTGCCTGAGCTTCTATCAAGCCAATCGTATAGCCATAGTTTCCCTGAGGACGATTCACCAGCATGATAAGTTGAAATCAAACGAGGAAACGTACGGGTGAGCAGTTTGGCGCAGCGCGACAAAATCGACGCTTTATAACCATGGGAGTGAACCACTGAGGGTTGGTGATTGGCGACGGCGCTTGTTAGGTGTTTAATTTTTAAAGCTTTATTGGGCTCGCCAGACAAATAGTTTAAGTAACTCACAGGGATCGCGACTTCTTTTGCCTTCTGTACAATCTGAGCGGCTGGTGAATACTCAGTGGTTAGCACAACTCGAGCTTTGTGTCCAAAGGCGATTAATCCCCGAGCTAGCTCGATAACGTGACTTTCAATGCCACCGAATAGACGGCTATCAAGCAAGATCCAAATTTCACCAATGGCAGGTTTATCAAGATTGTTCGAGATTAATTTCATCCGCTTCCCACGCTTGTTTTTTTCGGTAAACCGTAGATGGGCTTAACTCCAGCATGACAGCGGCGTTGAGGACGTTGCCATCACAGTACGCGATTGCGTTTTGAATTGCCTCACGCTCTACTTGCCACATAGGGCGAATGGTTCCATCAGAGTTAAAGTACGGTGAGGTAGCAGCAGAGGACGGTGTACCAGGCTGCTCCGCTGCGGTAATCGACGGTTCGACCGCAGAAGGTGAAGGTTCCTCAGTATAACCAGGTGGTGGTGTGATTGGTGCAATGTTTGCTGACTCTTGAGCAACATGCGCAGGCGTCGTTGTTTTCGTCACTTTAGACTTTTTAGTGAGTTGAGCGGGTAGGTGGCTCACCGTGACTTTTTCGTCGTTATTAAGCACCACAATGTTACGTATGATGTTTTGTAGTTGCCTTACATTACCCGGCCATTCGTAATGCTTGATGATATGTTGAGCTTCACTGTCGATTGTTGAGAATTTCTTTTTGTCCTGTTTGGCGTAAGTGGTCAAGAAGTGCTTGGTAAGCGTGACGATGTCACTTCCTCGTTCACGTAATGGGGGCATATCAATAGGTATAACGTGCACACGGTAGTATAAGTCTTCACGAAAACGACCTTCTTCTACTTCTGTTAATGGATCTCGGTTAGTGGCACAAATGATTCTCACATCCACTTTCATTTCTCGAGTGCCACCAAGAGGGGTGTAAGTGCCCGTTTGTAGAAAGCGGAGCAACTTCTTTTGCATCTCAAGTTCCATTTCACACAGCTCATCAAGAAAAAGCGTACCACCATGTGCCAGCGTCGCCGCACCTTTTCGATCTGTTGTCGCTCCAGTAAAGGCTCCTTTAACGTGACCAAAAATCTCACTTTCCATCAAATCTCGTGGAATAGCCCCACAGTTAATTGCAATAAAAGGCTTGTCTTTACGGTCGCTCTGGCGGTGGACGGCTTCAGCACAAACTTCTTTACCTGTGCCGCTTTCTCCCACAATAAACACACTGGCAGAAGTTGGCGCAACAGCATCAATGGTCTTGTATACCGCCTGCATCGGGAGACTTGAACCGATGAATCCGTGATAGTTGTGGCGATCAAACTTGGACTGAATATTTTCCACCAAATCTTCCAATTTGGCGCGTTTAAGGTGCAATGCAACTGACGTTTTTAGGCGATCAGCGTTTATGGGCTTTTCTAAGAAATCTTCCGCACCTTTTTGAATTAGATTAACGGCTAAGTCGACGCTGCCGTGCGCCGTAGCAATAATAACGGACGTAGGAATGTCATTCTGGTTGATCCAATCCAGCACGTCTTCGCCAGACATGTCGGGCAGTTTCAAATCGAGAATGATGAGCTGAGGTTTGCTTCTTTCAATAAATTGAATCGCTTCGCGACCTGTCTCGACATGAAAAATGTCATAAGGTTCGTCTTTAACATACTGCTTATAAAGTATGGCTAGTGAAGTAGAGTCCTCTACCAGTAACACCCTTGGTCTCATAGTCCCATCCCAACGTAGTTTGTTTCATTTTTTATGATTTTTGTCAGCACTACTATTTGGCGTTATGAGTGGTTTATTGCTCTCTAGTGCTGAAAATTCTCAATTTGAGAAAAGCGTTATTTAAGTATTAGCACAAGGTAGGAAATTTGCGAAAAATCCATACTTTTTAATTGATTAAGTTATGCCCAAATAATTTCAAGGTGTGTGGCTTGGCGAGGGTGACTGAATTTGGAGTCTAAATTTCTGAGATGATGTCGGCATCGCGCTTTATCAAACGCGATGCTTCGCTAGGGAGTAAGACACTGATACTACTCAAACCCTTGAGCTTTTCGCTTTTCTAACGCATCAAACGATTCATTGGCGAGTTGAGGAAGTGTTTCACAAAGCTCCAATGCTTTTGGTATTTTTCCTTCGACACAGTACTTCTCAATCATTCTTGCTTGTCTTGAAAGCGTTCGATTGCCTAGAGCGAGAGCAGAACTGCCCAGTGTGTGAACCTCGAACTCTAATGTTTGAAGATCTTTTGTGCTTAATGCTTGCTCTATTTTCTCCATGCGATCACGTGACTCTTCGACATAGTGATCAATCAAGGTAGGGATGATTTCGGCGCACGTATCTTTGATCATTTGCTGAAGAATATGCTCATCCACTAATTCTTGCTCGATAGTCAATGTGTTATTTATCGTCATAATAGCGCTCCCTATAACATAAACAGTTCGCTTTTTTTAATTTGCTGAGACAGTTTTTCTTTCCACTTTTTTGGTAAGAAACGCAGCTTGGAAACTTGGCGGATTAACTCATCTTTCAGGCTTGGAGTGTGCTTCATGTTCAGTACAGAACCAATCAAGTTCGCATCGCTAGCATCGAGTAGCTTTTTGGCTTGCTCGAGCTGGGTTGCAGTCGTAGAGCCATAATGCGCTACTAACAAAGTAGCATCACATACGCCAGCAATCACTTGAGGCGCAATATTGCTTCGGTTGACACTAAGAAGTGGTGATGTATCTATCACGACGCGCTCGTACTGCGTTAACCATTGTGCAATGTTTTGTTTCAGCGTTGTTGGGTCTCGGTACGCTAACTGAGTACTGGCGAGAGATGGAGCTGGGAGGCCGACTAAAGTTTGATGTGTATTCTCTCGTGTGATCAAATGGCCAACCTTCTCGTCATCATCAAATTCGTGAACAGTGTGATAAGCGGGTTTGAATAAGTTGAGGTCTACATACAAAGTATTGTGGCCTGCTAAAACCAAGCGCTCTGCAAGAGATGAAGCCACGGAAGTGACACCATCTTCAGATTTACAACCCACAACACAAATCGTTTTGTGGCCTTTCTGTTCACTCTGAAGATAAATTTGTTCAATCTCAGCGTGAGTTGCAGGAATAGTCATTACAACGCTCCTATTAACACGATGGTTGTGGTGATTTGTAAAATATCTCTTAATCCGGCCCTCGCTTTTTCAATAAAGCTTTCGTCTTTATGGGGAATGTAAATCGTGTCGCCTGCGCGAATGACTGGCAGCTCATAAATGTTGGCTGTTTTACTAAAGTTCACCAAATCAAATGTTCGGGCTTGGCCCTGGCAGCAAGACATATTGACCACACTGATCTTTTCAAGGTAGGCATTGTCAGTTGGTCCTCCTGCTTCCGCTAACAGATCAAGCACAGTCATGTTGTCATTGAATACGTATCGCCCTGGGTCTCTTACTTCACCTAATACGCGTACCGTGGACTCTTTTGAACGATCTAACCAGTTTTTGTTTTTTTCTGGAATGTAAATGGTATCACCAGGACGAACGTGGGGCAGAATTGATTCATCACCTGTTTCAAAGTACATCGATAAATTCAATTTACTCACTTTGGCATAACCTAGGCCTCGGTGTGTGACACGGATGTTGTGAATATCTGCATCCATTGTCGGTCCATCGGCGGCAGACAAAATATCCAGAAAATGCATATCTTCAGTGAAACGATAGCGCCCAGGTGCATTGATTTGCCCGAAAACGTATATCGATGCGTCAGAGCTTTGGCTTACCCATTGCGATTTATTATCGGATGGGTCGTCAGGCAATGCATGTACCCTTACGACTGTACCAGCGGAAACTTGAGGTAGACTTGATGTTGGTGAGCCATCCAGAATGTATTGGTCTAAGTCAAATTGTGTCATTTGACCGTTATTGGCGACTTCAATTTTGGTGGTATCAGCTCGTCGAGTTGGGCCTCCAACGTGTGCAAGCAGATCAATCAAATCCATTTCGTCTGACCACTCGATGCGTCCAGGGCGAACAACTTCTCCCATCACTGCGACCGCTCGACTAGGTGCTACTTTTAACCAAGACTTCTCATTGAAATCGGTTTTCTCCGGCACGAAAATCGCGTCTCCCGGTCCAACATTTGGTGGTCTGGCTGAAGATAGTCCTTCTGTATGCGCGGTAAGATCGAATTTGATGACTTTGCCATCGGCTTTTATAACGCGAATTTGGCGAGATTCTGCGTAGCGAGTGGGCCCGCCAGCGTTGGCGAGGATATCCATGAAGCTAGCGCCTTGCTTGCCTTCGTATGCCCCAGGATGGGCGACTTCACCCATCACGTAAACCACATTTGCACCTGCTTTGATTTCTTCTTCCTGTTTTGGGACAAAGATGGTGGCACCTGGCAGGATCTCTGGCAGTAGGCTTTGGTCTCCAGTATCAAGGTACTTTTTCAGGTTAAACATGGTTGGGTTATTGTTTGTTATCACTCGAATTTGCTCAACACTGGCATATCGTGTCACGCCGCCAGCTCGCATTACGACATCAACTAGCGTGGTGTTTGGCTTGTATGAGAACGAGCCAGGTGCGTTGACTTCACCAAAGACTTTGATTGCACGAGCGGAATCTGCGCTGTCACCTGAATTCGCGAGTTTTGCTGCATCAAACTCTTGCTCAATATTCCCAACGAGTGGGGAAGCGGGGACAAATAAGACATCCAGTGATTCTAGTTTTGGCAGCTGGCTATTGTCACCCGTATCAAGGAAGCGTTTGTAGTCAAATTCAATGTTTTTATTTCCACGTTTCACGATCATTTTATCAAGCTGAGCCCCTGCGCGCAGGCCGCCAGCCTCGTACACAAACATTTGAATGTTGGACCCAGAAGGTAAGGTATATTCACCGGGTTTGACCACGTAGCCTTGAACGGACACTAACAACTGTTGCTGTTTAATAAAAACTCGAGCGTTGTTAACGTCACGATACACGGTCTTTAGCCTGTCGATAATCACGTCTTGGAGTTGTTGTTCATTGTAGCCGGCCACTAATACAGGGCCGACTTCTGGTAAATTAATTCGTCCACGACGATCAACCTGAAACCCTTGGTTTAACGACGCCTCTCCGGGTAAGTTAATCTGTATTAAATCACCGACCTTAACAGTATTGCTCTCATCTGCTATGGAAGATGGTACCCACGCGACCAGACACAACAACATTAAGAGGATAAATGGTTTCATCGTGTTCATAGCGCGCCTCCTGCCGTTGGGTTGCGGTTTATTGAGGTATCGCTATCTGAATTAGGGCTAATAACCTCGATGCTTACTCGACGATTAGTTAAACGCACGGCAGATGTTTCACCTTCATAGAGTGGCAGGTTATCTCCGACAGATTTGGTAGTGACTCTCTCTGAAGTGATACCAAATACGGTTAGGTAACGCTTTACTTGTTCCGCACGCGCTTGAGCAAGTTTCTGGTTGTAATCGGGTGTTCCAGTTGCATCCGCATGCCCCGTTACTACAAGAGATAGGTTAGGGTGGTCACGTAAAATGTAGGCTGCTTCTGCCAAATGTCCCATGTACTTCGGGTTGATTTCTGCTGAATCGACAGCAAACTGGTTGTCGATATTAAGTAGTGCATAGATATCCGAGACTATGTTTAGGTCGCTACGTAGTGCTTCAATATCATCGGGCGGTGTGCAAGTGGTTTGGCTCAGTACGTAGTCGAGTTGTTGTTCGAGCTGGTTTAAGCGTCGACGCTGAATCACAAGGTCGTTGGCAGCGTCGAGTAAAAGCCCACCTTCTAACTCGCGCGCAATTCTATTTTGTTTTTCAAGGGCCTGAACAACTGCCGCAGGAAAACACCAGCGCGCGCCCTCTTGGATTAGTGCGTCTAGATGTAACTTGGTCAATTGCCAATCAAACCTTAACCCATGTTCTGGACCTAAAGGCTCGTCAGGCATTACTGGGGAAAACTGATAATTCTCGATCGAGATATCTTGATAGCTTTCCGCCAAGCCACCTTTCCCGTGTTCTGGGTAGTCAAACGACGAACAACCAAACATGCCGACAACAAGACCGCTTACTGCATATCGTCGTAAAAGATTTACCATGCCAACCTCCGTTTAAACCGGTATTTTTAGTGTCCTTTTGAGTTAACGGGAATGGCATGGTTGATACGAAGCAAGCTCATGATTTCTAAAGGTTGGCCTGATACGTTTTCAATACTCATGCTTCTTTCACGTTCAACTAGACGCTTATATAAGTAAACAATGGCACCAATCCCTGAAGAATCAAGAAATTGGACGTGCTGTAGGTTAATTTCGACTTCTTTGTGATGATTGTTGTGAATTACTTCATCAATGTGATGTTGTGCTTGTCGACAGCCGCTTGCGTCTAAGTCACCAAAAAACTCAATGGCTAACTTGTCTTGATTGATTTCTAGTTTGCGTAATTCCATGACTCTGTCTCCGTTTGTTTTTCTAATTGGATATAGAGCAGGTAACGTGCCAATTTGAAATTAATGAAAAATCAAACAGTTAAATATTGTTAATGATATTGTTCAATTTGAGAAAGGACTGATTCTCAAATTGAGAATCAAAAACGCACAGAGAAATGGTTTGCTTATAAGAGATTTTGAGCCGAAAGAAGTCGTTAGACCGGGGGAGGCACGTCATGATTAGATTCCAACTCGATTGACGAGCCATCCGCCTTACGAGAATAATGTGTAACGACTAAATGCAAAACCTGTCTAAAGTTTATGATTATCTTTGCAAATTATTACTAATGTTGATTGTTATGAGTCGAAGAATAACTAGTAATAAATAGGTCATCGAGAGGACTTACGTTTCAATAAAGGCGATTTTTTGTACAAGGTCTTCTTATGCCATTAAAAATGACATTAATTGCGCTGGCTGTTATGGCAGCGTCTTCACAGCCTCAAGCGGATACTTCTCTCGCACCACCAGTTTCTCTTGCACAAAGCTATCAGGATGGCATTGATGTGTCTGAATATTGGTATAGCGAAAAACTTGATGGTGTTCGCGCTTATTGGACTGGGCAACATCTCGTGACGAGAAATGGTAATCGAATCTACGCCCCAGATTGGTTTACAGGACCTTTGCCTGATTATCCGTTGGATGGTGAACTTTGGGCTGGGAGAGGTAACTTTCATCTTGTTCAGCAAACGGTATTAGATAAAACTCCTGTAGAGTCTGCTTGGCGACATATCGACTTTATGATCTTTGATATGCCATATTCCGCTGGTGATTATCGGAAGCGTTATTACAACATCAAAGATTTAGTGCTTGAAGTCGACCAGCCTCATATCAAATATGTCGAGCACCGAGCCATTCAAAATGAAGCTCATCTGTTTACACAGTTGGATAAAATTTCAATATCCGACGGTGAAGGGGTGATGTTGCGGAAGGTATCAAGCCGCTATCAGGCTGGACGCGGTAGTGATTTGCTTAAACTAAAACGATACGCAGATGATGAAGCGTTAGTTGTGGGTTATAAGCCAGGAACAGGGCGCTTATTAGGTATGATGGGAGCAATGTTAGTTCGCTTACCAAATGGCATTGAGTTTTACATCGGTAGCGGATTTACCGATGAAGTGCGTCGCCAGCCTCCGAAAATTGGTTCAACCATTACATTTAGATATAACGGTTTTACACATACTGGTAAACCACGTTTTGCTCGATTCTTGCGTGAAAGGTTGAAGGAATAGAACGCTCTGCACTTACTAGTTGCCAACGGTTACGCCACATCGTTTGAAGAGACCCTGCCAAAACTGAACGTGGTTTAGGGTTTCTTGCCTAAATGTCCTATGTGCCTCAATGATGCCATACTGGTGACCATGGAGTTGCATACGGTTCTCCACCAAAGTGGCACCATCATTAAGTTGTTGATAGGTACTGTCTAAATAAGCCAAATAAGGTTGCACTTCTTCAACGTAAATGGATTGAAAGACATTTCTTAAGTAGCGGAACTGAGTGGTGTCTCTGTTCGGCCCGCACAATACATTGCTCTGGTTCTGCTCAAGTAGCTGAGTTGTCGCTTTTAACCAAAGGGATGTATTTACCATTGAATAGTAAAGTCGTCCGAGTAAACGAGATTTCTCTAACTCTTCTTGATATTGCGTAACTTCCACATCGGGTAGACGTGAGACCGCGCGGTGGGGTAAATCATACATTTCGCTGAAAATACGATAGACATCGTTAATGCGTGCAATATCATTCGTCGTGTCTTGAGATAGCCAATCAGAGGCAGTTAGTTGCTTTTGCATGGCATCACTTACGAGTAGTAAGTTGTCGAGATGAATGTCTAAATGTTGCCACTTGGTTGCGTAAAGCTCTGTCAATGTCGCGCGTTCTTCATCGCTAAGTGGAAATTCGGATAAACATCGATTCATGACTCTTAAAAGGGCAGTTTGATAATCAAAATCATGAAAGGCATCCTGCACCTTTCCAAGTTGTGAGTTTTTCTCGGCAAGTAAATTAAAGAGTCCGCACTGTCGTAATTGATAGCTCTCTAGCAGGCCAATAGATAGCCTTGGCAATGGCTCGAACAAAACGCGTTTCGCAGGAATCGTTACCGTAGACTGTAATGTTATTGGAATAGCAGGAGCTTCCAATACATTGGCTACACGTTGATGATACTTATCAAACATGGCGTTCTCTGGATTAAACCAGTTATCACAACCATTAAGAATCAAGATTAAGAACAATAAAATAGACCGCACAAATATCCTTTTTTATAACTTCGTATCCGTTGTCTAGAGAGCAAAATCAACCGCTTCGTAATCTTGTTATAAGTATACTCAACCGTGTGATTATTCGATCAAAAAAGCCAGCGGATGCTGGCTTTTTTACTTTTTATTGAACTGAAAAGTTCAATTGCACTTCTGGCTCTTGGCGATGCATCCAACGCATTCTGACGCCTAACAGAAAGGCCGCAGAAGATAGGCCGATGATAAAACCAAGCCAGAAGCCTTGTGCTCCCATTGGCTCGACAATCCAGTCTGTACGGCCAAGGACGTAACCAATTGGCAGCCCAAGAATCCAATAAGCAATAAAAGTACGGTTGAAGATAGCTCGCATGTCTTTATAGCCGCGTAATGCACCAGCTGCGATCACTTGAACCGCATCCGTACATTGATAAACAGCGGCAAATACGAGCAGGTGCATCGCTAGAGTGATTACCTCTGGGTTGCTAGTGTAAAGCTCGGCGATCCACTCACGAGACAAGACGGTTAAAATCGCTGTGAGAACGGACAATGCTAGACCAACCATAATGCCGACTCGTGACGCTACGCGCGCGCCATCTACGTTTTCTTCACCAAGTCGATGGCCGACACGAATGCTTACTGCTGCACCAATACTCATTGGTAGCATAAATACCAACGAGGAGAAGTTAATCGCGACTTGATGCGCTGCCACAATGATAGGACCCAGTGGTGAAACGAGCAGTGCAACGACAGCAAACAGTGTTACTTCAAAAAACAGCGCTGCTGCAACAGGAAAGCCGAGCTTGAATAGACGAACTTGCGCTTTCCATTGTGGGCGATGCCATTCTCCAAATAGGTTGATGCTTTTCAATCGCTCTGATGTCATCACATACAGCAATAGCATGGCAAACATGACCCAGTAAACAATCGTGGTTGCTACACCACAGCCAACACCGCCTAATTCAGGTGCACCAAACTTGCCGTACACGAAAATCCAGTTTAGAGGAATGTTGAGCAGCAAACCGATAAAGCCAATAACCATTGCCGGTTTCGTCAATGACATACCATCCGTAAAGCTTCTAAGCGTTTGGAAAAGTAAAAAAGCGGGTACTGCTAATATAACGGCATGAATGTATCCCACCGTTTTTTCAGCCATCAGTGCTTCAACATCCATCAGCCCGAGAATAAACTGGGTTTGAAGCAGGACTGCAATTATCGGCACACTGATCAGCAATGCCAAAACGACGCCTTGCTGAATTTCAAACGGGATTTTCACTCGACGACCAGAGCCATTTAACTGTGCGACAACAGGGACCAATGCCATTAATAAACCCACCCCAAACAAAATGGATGGTAGCCAAATACTTGAAGCGACAGAAACCGCAGCCATGTCGGTGGCGCTAACGCCGCCAGCCATTACGGTATCAACAAACCCCATACCAGTTTGAGCGACAGATGCGATCAATACCGGGGTCGCCAATTTGATAAGACTTGATGCTTCTTCTTTATAGCGATGCACGAAAAATACTCCAGAGCGGAACAATAAGTTGAAAGAATGAGAGTACTCGAGGGCAAAAGATGTGGTGAACGGATCTGATGATTGATTTTAGTCACGATAAGGTGAAAAAATGCCTCGGAGAAACTCCGCGCAAATGATAAACAATTGTATGTTCATATTCCATAGCTAGGTAGCGAATAGTCGATAACACTGACTGGACGCTCTCCACGCTAAGGATACGCTTTTACTGAGAACAGCAGCGAATCATGGTAATGTTGAAGCATGCATGAGAACAAACCAGTGTTCATTAAGCCATGGCTTTATCGTCTGCGGTCTTTATTTCCGACCTGTAGCGCAGTGTTTAGGGCTTAGTCTTCGACTACAGTTGGTATTAAATCAATAGGTAAAAAGAAATGTTTACAGGAATAGTTCAGGGTACGGCGAAGGTCGTTAAAATTGATAAAAAAGAACGCTTTCAAACGCACGTTGTCGAGTTAAGCGATGAACTTTGTAAAGGGTTAGAAATTGGTGCATCCGTTGCACACAACGGATGTTGTCTAACTGTGACTAAGATCGAAGGCAACCTTATCAGTTTTGATTTAATGCAAGCGACATTGGCTCTTACTAATTTAGGTCGGCTGGTGGAAGGGGATAGCGTAAACATTGAGCGCGCGGCTAAGTTTGGTGACGAAATAGGCGGGCATAGCATGTCTGGTCATATTAGTTTAACGGCAGATATTGTCGATATCATCGATACGCCCAATAACCGCACGATTTGGTTCCAACTGCCGCAAGAATCAATGAAATATGTATTAGCGAAAGGTTACATTGGTTTAGATGGCTGCTCGCTAACTATTGGTGAAGTTGAAGCGTGTCGTTTTTCGGTACACCTAATTCCAGAGACCTTGCAGCGAACGCTTTTCGGAGTGAGACAAGTAGGGGAGCGTGTTAATATTGAGTTTGATCCTCAGACTCAAGCAATTGTTGATACTGTTGAGCGCGTTCTTGCAGCAAAACAGCTTTAGAATGAGAAAAAGGAGCCGAGTGCTCCTTTTTCATTTAAGCGTTTTTATATTTCTGATGTTCACATGCTCGAGCTGCTATTCGTAATTGTCATCGATAAATAGTTCGACCTTGTCTTGTAGCTCATCCACTCGCATATTTAGGTGGATAGCGTGGCAACAAGCTGGGCAATCATCATAAAATTCTTGGTCACCATTGCTTGCATCCAATGTAATGCTGATAGAATGTCCGCAATGCGGGCACTTTACATACCTTTCGGTATAATTTTTCATACAACAACTCCTAATCTCGCAGGGCTTTTAAACACACTATTCATCAAGGAAGTACAGCCCTTTACTTACTTTGCCTACAAGGAAAATAGGCACAATCCAAAGTTAAGTCTCCTTTGATATTAGGTCGAGTTGTTGCTAATTGAGTCGAAATAAGTACAAAACTTGACCCCAAACTCAACCTTGAGCTTAGGGTGATTTTCTGTAGTGATGTGCCTCGAGATTTTACATCTTGAAATATGCAGTGGCTTCCAAATTAATAAGAAATGATTTTATTAATAACCAGTTGAGCCTGTTCCAAGTAATGGCCGCCAAACAAATTACAATGGTTGAGAACATGGTAAAGGTTATAGATATCTTTACGCTCTTCATAGCTTGAAGAAAGTGGTATAACCGATTCGTAGCCTTGATAAAATTCTGGTTGAAATCCACCAAAAAGCTCTGTCATCGCAATATCACACTCCCTGTCCCCCCAATAGCATGCAGGATCGTAACAGATAGGACCGAATGCAGTGAGTGCCGCATTTCCATTCCATAAATCGCCATGCAACAAAGAAGGTTCCGGAGCATGGTTTGCTAGCCGCTGTTTTACGACGTCGATAAAGTCATCGATATCAACCAAGGTGACGCCTTTTTCTTTAAGGAGCTGTAATTGCCATCCTATGCGTTGCTCAGCAAAGAATACACACCATTTCTTGTGCCATTTGTTGGGCTGTAGAGTCGAACCGAGATAGTTGTCGGTATCAAAACCAAACTCTTTTTGCTCGCCCCACTGGTGTAGGTGAGCTAATTGCTGCCCAAATTTAAAGCTGTTGGGACCATCTTCTAATGGTTTCGTTGGAAGGTAGTTAAGAATTAGGAATGAGGCATTTTTGGTTTTACCAACCAATACCACCTCAGGTACAAATAGGGTTGATGTTTCACGCAAAAGATGCAGGCTTTCAGCTTCTACCTCAAATTTAGACAAAAACTCGCGATCGTTAATTTTCACAAAATAACGTTGCTCGCCATCATTGATCATGTAGCTTTCACTGATATCCCCACCAGACAGCCTTACTTTTTCCGTGATCTGGTAATCGAACAATAAAGTATCAGAAAGCTGTTGCGATATTGCTTGCCACATACAAAACCTCGCGAATCTATTTGACCACCAATAGTTTAGGATAAATAGCAGGGAGTTGGCGCTATGTTGAGCATACTTAGTAAAGAAACCTTCCTCTTAGTGTAGTCAATTTGTATAAATGTGAATCAAATCGCTTATAAGCCTCTGATTTGTTGGCTTAGCATATGGAGATGAACGTTTACAACAGGTATTATGATTTTTTTGACGTTAGTTCCATTGGTGGCATGAAAATACTGATATGTGATGACTCAGCTGTTGCAAGAAAGCTTATTGCGCGTTCTATCGTACAAGATACATCATTGCATCTTATTGAAGCGCAAGATGGTTATGAGGCGCTTAATATTCTTGCTGAGCAAAATATCGATATTTTGTTTCTCGATTTAACGATGCCTATAATGGATGGTTTTGAGGTCCTCGAATCATTACCTGTTAGTCAGTACCCGACCAACATCGTCATTATTTCTGGAGATGTTCAACAAGAGGCAAAACAGCGCTGTCTCGATCTTGGTGCTCAAGCTTTTATCGCTAAGCCTCTGACAGAAGAGCAGGTGCTCCCACTATACGAACAATTAGGACTGCATTATGCGTTCAAACCTAGTCATTCGGTTGATTCTAAAAACCAGGGTTGCGAAGAGCTTTCCTTACTAGCCAAATTCCGTGAAATTGCGAACATTGCCCTTGGTAAAGGGGCTGCGATTATGGCCGACCATTTACATGAGTTCATACAACTTCCTGTTCCTCATGTTGGACCGTTGTCCTACGGCGAGCTTCATATGACACTGGTTGATGTGGTTGGGCGTGACAGTTCCGTTGCGGTAGCGCAGAGGTTTGTCGGTGGTGGTATTCACGGAGAGGCACTGGTGTGCTTACGTGGTAGGGATATCAATCAGATTGGGGAAAAATTAGGTTACCTCCTTGAGTTTACGCCTCATAATGAAATCATCTTGAATATCTCTAACCTACTGGTTTCGTCATTTCTCACATCATTGGGCGATCAACTCGACAAGCAGTTCTCACTTCGTCAGCCAGGCATTGTGGATACCTTAACACCTTATTGTGAAGAGCAAGGCGAGTTGGGTGAGCTCTTTACTATCGAATACACCTACATGGCAGAAGCGCTCGATTTCGAGTGCGAGGTACTGTTTTTAATTGATAAGCCATCCGTAGAAATAATCTATGAAATCATGGAGCTAATCTAATGTCCGATATCACGCTGGACATAGCAGACTTTCATTGGGTCACACAAATTCTCGATACGATGGATTCAGGGCTTATTGTTTTGGATCAAGAGTATAAAGTGTGTGTGTGGAACAGTTTTATGCAGTCATACAGTGGCATTCTATCACAAGAAATTCTTGGTGAATGTTTATTTGAGCATTTTGAAGAGCTGCCAAGAACTTGGCTAGAAACCAAGATAAAAGCTGCCGCCGATCTGGAAACTCGTTCTTTTTCTAGCTGGGAAAACCGACCGTATCTTTTTAAGTTCAACAATTTTTCTCCGGTTTCAAACAGCAGTGATTTTATGTATCAAGATATCGTGATCACGCCGTTAATTGGGCTCTCAGGAGAGGTCAGCCACATAGCGATTCAAGTCAATGATGTTTCTGAAACTGCGAGAAATCGCATTCATTTGAAAGAAACAAATCAACATTTGTCGGAAATCAGTCGCAAAGATGGTTTAACAGGTTTATTTAATCGCGCTTATTGGGAGCAATCATTGAAAGATGAGTTTGCTCACTTAAAAGTTATCGACGGACCATGCTCATTAGTAATATTCGATATCGACCACTTTAAGAAGGTGAATGATACTTATGGTCACCCGACAGGGGACGAAGTCATTCGTCGAACCTCTGCCTTGTTGAGAAAAACAGCAAGAAGCAGTGACATCTGCGGTCGTTTTGGTGGTGAAGAGTTTACCGTACTACTTCCTCACACAAACCAGGAGCAAGCTTGCTATTTCGCAGAGCGTTTGCGCAAAAGAATTGAGCAAGAGATCGTGAAAGTGGAAGATTTTTTGATTAATTACACGATAAGTATTGGTGTTTGCGAGTATAAGCCTTATTTTGAAACTCACACTCAATGGTTAAAGAGTGCCGATGCTGCGCTGTATCGTGCAAAAGAAAATGGTCGTAACCAAACCTGTTTGCATGAAAATGGCTGAAATATAAAAAGGTTTGAAGAAACCCTGTATCCGAATTCAGTGAAGCAAAGCTCAATTGTTTGAAAATCATCCAGTTGGTTCGTGAATGTTTGTTAATATGAAATAAGTTAATGAAATTTTCTCGGCATGTCTTACTATTGAAACTATTCTGCTTTCAGCTTCGAAGGCTTGCAATAAACGGAGAAAAACAGTGGTTTTAGAAACCGATGGATATCTCGCTCTTATCGAGCACTTGTCTCTAAATCTAGATATTTTTACGACCGAAATTGGCGACACTGGATCCGAAAGCATCGAAGATGTTGTCACCGATATGGTGGCTTCAAACATCATGGCGATTTTTGAGCAAAATCCAGAACTTCACTCGAGCGTACGTTTCAAATTGTTGAAAGAGGCTGA
The DNA here is from genome assembly GCF_033344475.1 of Vibrio sp. 1288. Taxonomy (NCBI): domain Bacteria; kingdom Pseudomonadati; phylum Pseudomonadota; class Gammaproteobacteria; order Vibrionales; family Vibrionaceae; genus Vibrio; species Vibrio sp. 1288. Next base: position 61,698 of record NZ_JAWPOX010000009.1, on the reverse strand, counting down.
TGCAGTTGTTGAAGATCTTGGTGAGATATTGGCTGGGGTATGGCATAAAAAAGCGACCAATGAACAGATCACGTTCCTTGATGAATACATCGCTCTGGTCAAAAATCTGTTCGATAATGCTGTTGCGACTTACGACTGATATTGTTTTAACTTACAGCAATGTCCGGTTAAGAGTAAGAAGAGTTACATTGTAACTCTTCTTATTTGCCAAAACTTAGATGCCCAGTATGGGTTGTCGATTCTTGAAATAATCACACCTCTAGACGTCGATGCATGCATGAACTGCTTGTTACCCAAGTAAATTCCGACATGATAAGTTGTACGTCTTGTTTTAAAAAACACTAGATCCCCTTGCTTGGCATCCGTCCAACTTAACTCCACACCTTGCGTTGATTGCTGCCTCGTTGTCCTTGGTAACGAGAGCTGATAAGCCTCAATAAACGCTTTTTGTACAAATGCTGAGCAATCAATTCCAGATTTCTGTGTCCCGCCTAAGCGATAAGGCGTGCCGTGCCACTCTGTGTAAAACTCGAACAAGTCGGGGTTGTCCGACAATAGCTGATTTGTAGGTGCTGTCACTTGAGCTTGCTCACTAGGCTCAGGCCCAGAAGAGCAGGCGCTTAGTAGCACACTGATTATCAAAGGAAAATATACTCGACGCAAATCACCACCTGTCATCTCTATGACTCACAACTGAAATATTAGTGTCATAACCAATCCATAGTATGGGCTGCAAATCACGGTTTTGTCTCACAAATGTGACGGAATCACTGCAGAACCGATTCAACCTTAAGAAAGAATAAAAATTGATTATGGCAAAGCGAAAACGCTCACGCACATCACTTTCACTGATTCAGGCTGTCAGTGCAACATTTTTAACTATCATTGCTCTTGTTATAGCCCTTTCTGTCTCAAGTTTCAAAGGAATGGAACAGGTAGGGGAACAATTTGAAGACTTGTCGCAAAAAGCATTACCAATCGCGATGGCAAACGCAAAGTTAACCAGGAATGTATTGGAGATGGTTAAGCTACTCAACCATGGTATGCAGATTACTGAGCCGAAAGAGTTGCCTCTCGTAAAAGAGCAAATCGACTCTCTTGCAACTCAAAGCACAACTTTGGTTGTGAAAGCGTCTGGTGTAGCTCAGCAACTCTCGGAGGAGTTAGACACCAAACTAGCGCGTTTACATAACATCACGCAGTCCATTTTGTTGAAGCAATCTTCGGTGATACAAATTCAAATGGATATTGATGCCGCTGTTGGTGGTTTTCGCTATGGGCTTAGCTCTATCGGCCCGGAAATGAATCGAATCAGTTCGTTCCTTAGTGCTGATAATCCTGAGTCGAGCGATGCCGCTAACCGTTTCATTGCTTCTGCAAGCTCAATGGAAAGTACGTTCTTAGTCATGATGATGCACTCAGAATTAAACAAAGCCGAAAAAGAATACCGAGAAATGCGAAATCGCATAGCAGGTATTAAACTCGCCTATGAAGACTTCCAATCTTTCCATCCTGAAGTAAGTGAATATGCAAGCTTAACCGCACCATATGAGATGGTGAAACAAGGCTTTAGTGAAAAGGGCGTGCTGCGTTTGATCCTCGCCAAACTAGAACAAGGGGAATTGCAACGTTCAGAGTTTAAACAGGCTTCGATGCTTGCGGATGAAACCATGCGGTTACTTGATCAAATCTCCCAAACCGCTGGTCAGTTGATCGATGAAAAGGAGCGGGTGGTCAACGAGACCATTGAATCGGTGAGCGTTGTGCTCGTGTTTGCGGCGTGTGTGATTTCTTTTATTATTCTTGTTACTTGGTTTAGTCTCAAGTCATGGACAAACCGAGGGTTAAGGAATGTACTAACGCGTCTTTCAGCACTTACCGAACATGATTTTCGTGACAAGGCAGAAGAAGTTGGCCCCTATGAGCTGAAAGAAGTAGCACGAAAGTTGAATCAAGTAATCGATTCCACACATGACTCCATTCAAACGGTGACGCGCAATTGTGAAACGCTTTATCAGACGGCAGAAGTAAGTCACAGTGCAGCCGAACAAACAAGTGATGGGTTGGCAACACAAAATGAAGCGTTGTCGAGTATGATCACGACCATAACGCAGCTTGAAGCCTCTATTCGTGAAATAGCAATGGTGACAAATGCATCTTCACAGGACTCGCTCCTTGCAACCCAACACACTGAAAAAGGGGTTCAAGTCGTGGAACAAAACCGCGAACGTTTGGAGTCATTAGAAAGCTCTTTGGATGTAAATGAACAGTCAATGTTAGAGCTAGACCAGCGTGTTAAACAGATTCGTGAAATGGTGGATATGATCAGTGGGATCGCGGACAACACCAACTTACTTGCTCTCAACGCGGCAATAGAGGCTGCCCGTGCTGGTGAGCAAGGGCGTGGATTTGCGGTTGTCGCTGATGAAGTTCGCAAACTTGCAAGTGATACCTCTCAACAAACTACGAACATCCGAGAAATGATGAGCGAGCTTATTACTGCCGCAGAGCGCTCGCGCCAAGCAGTTAATGATTCAAGAGAAGAAATGACCCACGCGCTACAGTCCAGCAATGAAGTGAAATCGACATTCTCTGATATCAACCTCGCGGTTAAGCACATTCAAGAACGTGTTGAGCAAATCTCAGTTGCTACAGAAGAACAAGAACGAGCGACGGCAGATGTATCTCAATCCATCACACATATTTCTGATCTTGGCGAACGCACAAAGCTGCAGCTTGAGTCTATGGTTGAGAGTTCTGAGCAAGTGGCGGAAATTGCTGGGCACCAGCAAGCAATGCTGCACAAGTATGAGCTTCATCAGACCAAGTAAATGAGATGTTTCCACCGACAAAAAGCAGAACCTCGGTTCTGCTTTTTTGTTACGGCTACTCATTTAATGGCTCCTATTTGCATCGCAAAAGTGAGTTACATCTCATCTCGTTCATTTCTAAAGGGTTTAGTTATCACAACGTGATGTTAATGCTTTGTTCGAGGGACTCGTTGACTAGAATGTCGCCAGAATTCAAAGGAATGAATCATGCAGCTTCATGCGATTTTTTTATATCCAGAGAAAGCTAAAGCCATAAGAAGGAGTGGTTTTGTGATCGATAAAGTTTGCCCCGTCGTTCTACGTAATCAAAATCAAGAGATCCTACTTTTTAAACATCCGTTGGCGGGTGTTCAGCTCGTCAAGGGCACTGTTGAAGTGTTTGATGAAAGTTACATCATAGCGGCCAAGCGGGAGCTCGCTGAGGAGTCTGGTATCACACATGTTCGTTCCGCACGATATTTATGCTCATGGGACAGTGGCTTTCAAAATCAAGCATGGCATTTTGTTTTGTGTGAGTGTGCTGATCTCGCTAATTCATGGCTGTTTCATACGCAAGACGATGGTGGACATGATTTCGCGTTCTTCTGGCACGATGTCGAGAGCGGCCTTCCCGCGAATGCACATACTGTGTTTCAGCGCGGGCTGGAAAAGGTACGAGAGTTGCTAAACCAAGGCGTGATTTAAAGGAGGATTCTGTCGTTGCATTGGCGGATTTGGGACAATGACAAAGCAAACACTATGCTTCTACTAGAAGCAAATAAAGAAGGTAGAGTAGCCGTTACTGTTCTCATCGTGTTGATAATGGCACTGTCGATCTCAAAAATGGCGATGAGATTACAAATGTTTAAGTGACTTCTATATGCTTTGCTCATTCATTCAGATAAGGAAACGGTAATGGATAAATTCGTCTTGTTTCTCTTATGCCTTTTTATGACAGTTGGCGGAGTGGTTCATCTTTATGACAACATTGTTGGTGGCTTTTTACCTTACGATTTTGCGCCACGCTGGTTGAATATGTATTGGAGCGCTTTGGGACTATTGGACTTATTAGCAGCGTATCTATTGGTCAAGCATCGCCGCTCTGGCATAGTCGTTATGTTATTGATTCTTATAACCAATGTTATCTTTAGTTCCCACGCTCACTATACATTAGAAATATTAGATAACAACGTCGCCCTACAAATGAAGACACTGTTTTTAGGGTTCTCATTTGGGGTATCTATCTGGTTATGGAATGCGCGAAAACATAGTCAATCGCGCCAAATATTTCGTTAATTATTATTTTCACAACACTCGATTAAGGATTGTAAACAGGGACTCGTTATGAACGATTTTAAAGACTTGGCCAGTTTTGCTGGTTTCAGCGTACTGACAGGTTTGAGCTTTGCCACCACTTTCTTCAGCCTTGCTTTTCTATACAGCTCAATAGAGGCACAGCAAGTAATGAACACCAATGCTTTGGCATGTGCAGTGCTTGGTGTTGTTGGTTTATTTGTTGGTATTACTCAGTTAAACAAAAAGCGTCAGCTAGCAGAAACCTAATCTGTTCTTACACATCATGAGGATGAAGTAGTGTTTAACAGGGGTTTAGGCTTGGTCTATTCGTTTTGTTGACATACTTCATCCAACAATATTTTTTCAACCATTACTTCTTCTCTTTATTGTAGCGAAAGGGCTGCGTTAACAGCTTATCTAATCTTTGCTCTTCTTCGTCTCTAATTTCCGGCACACCAATAACAACATCTTCATGACCCAACTTAGGCTGAGCTCGGTATGTCCCAAAAAAGCGGTCCCAAACTGAAAGGAAAAAACCAAAGTTTGAGTGGGTCTCTTTTACTATCACTGAATGGTGCACGCGATGCATGTCTGGTGTAACGATGACGTTTCGCAGTTTTTGGTCCATAGATAAAGCCAGTTTTGCATTACTGTGATTAAACATCGCGCTCGCATTAAGCACAATTTCAAATACCACAATTCCGATAGGTGAAACACCTAAGATAAACACGGCTGCAATTTTTACTCCCATTGAAATGATTATTTCGAAGGGATGAAAGCGTGCGCCTGTGGTGACGTCTATGTCGAGATCGGCGTGATGCATTCGGTGAATCTTCCACAGCGGTTTTACATGATGAAAGACAACATGCTGAGCGTAAATGACGAAATCAAGCAAAATGACGGTTAGAAAAATATTTAACCAAGCGGGGAGGGACAGAATATTCAGCAGCCCCCATTGTTGCTCCTGAGCTATGACCGCAGCTTGAAAGGCGGCGATAGGCATGATTAAAGCAATAACTAGGCTGTTAAAAGCAACCAATGACAAGTTATTGACCCAACGAAACCTGCGCGAAGCGGTCAGTGTTTTTCTAGGCAATTTGTTCTCCCAAATGGCACAAAGCAATAATACGCCAAGGAAAAAGCCTAATCTGAGCCATGAGGGTTCTTGAAATGTCGTTTCTGTCACTGTCATTCCCTTATTTATTTCTTTATCTATGACCGAGATAAGAGTGAAATTATTTCAACACACTGCTGATGGGCTTATCTTGAGGCGAAACCATAATATCAGTAGAATCGCGCTCTACTTTTTACTTGGCATTACTTACCATGAGAATTCACGCTTTCCACCGTTTATATCAGTACCGACAATCTATCTCAACCAAGCCTTTCAACGCGCGTGGATGTAAAGTGGTTCGTTGCCAATATTGCCAGGTTTCTGAGCAACACTGTTTGTGCGACCTTCAGCCAAACATCAAGGCCAATATTGCATGTATGTTGATTGTTTCTGAAAACGAAGTGTTTAAGCCAAGTAATACCGGTCGTCTAATCGCTGATACGATTCAAGAGACTTACGTGTATCAATGGAACCGAACAGAACCGTCTGAAGAGATGCTAGCGCTACTACAGGATGACAGTTACCAACCGGTGATTGTATTTCCTGCAGACTATGTGGATGATCCCTCTCGTTTAATTGAAGATCTAGAGCCAGGGCGATTGGTAAAAGAAGATGTCGAGAACAAAAAATGGTTGCTGATCTTTATTGATGGTAGCTGGCGTGAGGCGCGAAAGATATTCCGTCGTTCTGATTTTCTTAAATCTTTGCCTGTGCTTTCCATTGAGCCGGAATCTCTGTCTGAATACATCATGCGCCGCTCCGAGAATGATCAGCATCTTTCAACCGCCGAAGTCGCGACATTAGTTTTAAAACAAGCTGGTGAGCCTAAAGCTGCGGAATGCCTTCAATTGTGGTTTGAAGCCTTCAGAGAAACTTACATGCTGAGCAAGACTCGAGTCAAAAACGACCCTAACCAGCCACACTTGAAACGTTTCAAAGAGTGGATGAAAACCGAGAGCTGACTCTAAGGAATGAGCTTTTGTTGATGGTATGTTGTTCAACTGGCTTCGGTGAGGGGATAAATCTGCATTCGGTCACGGTTTGCAGGCGTACAGATATGGATAATGCCATCAGTTTATACTTTTGACTCTAGCCATTTTTGAGAGTCGTTTGAAGCATTTTTTAGGAGAGAAATACATGTATTACGGCTTTGATGTCGGTGGCACTAAAATTGAATTTGGTGCATTTAACGAGAAGCTTGAGCGTGTAGCGACGGAACGTGTACCTACACCAACAGACAACTACGAGCTGCTGGTTGATACCATTGCGGAATTGGTGAATAAATACGATACAGAGTTTGGCTGCGAAGGTACGATTGGTCTTGGCTTGCCAGGTATGGAAGACGCCGATGATGCAACGGTACTAACAGTTAACGTTCCTGCGGCAAAAGGCAAACCACTTCGTGCTGATCTGGAAGCTAAAATCGGTCGCAGCGTAAAAATTGAAAACGATGCAAACTGTTTCGCGCTTTCTGAAGCGTGGGACGAAGATCTTCAAGATGAACCATCTGTACTAGGTTTGATCCTTGGTACTGGTTTTGGCGGTGGCTTTATCTACGAAGGTAAAGTATTCTCTGGCCGCAACCACGTAGCGGGTGAGGTGGGTCACACACGTCTTCCTATCGACGCATGGTTCCACCTGGGTGAAAACGCACCATTACTTGGCTGTGGCTGTGGCAACAAAGGCTGTTTAGATAGTTACCTATCTGGTCGTGGTTTCGAGCTTCTTTACGCGCATTACTACGGCGAAGAGAAGAAAGCGATCGACATTATTAAAGCGCACGCAGAGGGTGAAGAGAAAGCAGTAGAGCACGTCGAGCGCTTTATGGAGCTGCTAGCAATCTGCTTTGCAAACCTGTTTACTGCAACAGACCCACACACCGTTGTACTTGGTGGAGGCTTATCTAACTTCGAATTGATTTACGAAGAGATGCCAAAACGCATCCCTAAACACTTATTGTCTGTGGCTAAGTGTCCTAAGATCATCAAAGCAAAACACGGTGATTCAGGTGGTGTACGCGGCGCTGCGTTCTTAAACATCAAGTAATGACTTAAACCTTACTCGATATAAAGTAAGAAGAAATTTAAAGCCCCGTTTAGACTTTCAAGGTTAAACGGGGCTTTTACTTATATACCTAAGTAATTTCGGTATGCTCGGGTATAGATCATGAACAAAAGTAGCATGCATAAAAAACTCACGACGAATCGTGAGTTTTCTGTTTGCAGCTAAGCTTATTTGTTCTTTTTGCCTACGCCTAGGTTTTCTTTTTGAGCTAGGGTGATTTTACTAAAGCCTAATTTTCTGAAGTAGTTGTCGCGGTAGTTGCGCACTGCTTTAGTGTCAGACACTGCTTCGATTTGTTGCTCCATCTTTAGGAACTCAGTGATATCGATACCTTCTGCCTCGGCAACTGCTTCTTGAATGTTGCGGTGTTGCTGGTATGAGAATGTCAGTTCTTTGTCTTGGTCTTTGTAAGTGTAAAGAATGGTGCGAGCCATAGCTGTCTCTCTGAAAAGGTTTCTGTATTAAACAAAAAGGCCAGACTCGCTGACCTTTGAATTTCTAGTTTGAGCTAGATTCTGCCTTGAAGTGGGATAATTGTCACGCTTTCTCCCGCTTTTACTGTATCAATAGCTGGGGAGATTTCGATCAAACAGTTTGCCTCACTCATTGAGCGCAAAATACCAGAGCCTTGCTTGCCTGTTGTACGAACGGTTAAACGGCCAGTTGCATCCAGTTCATAGACGCCACGGCTAAACTCGGTACGACCTTGTCGAGAGCGAAGGTTTTCAGTCGCGATGGCATTCACTTTCAGAGGCTTCCAGCCTTGTTCGCCTTGCATCTTACGCAGTGCAGGCTCGACAAAGTTAATGAAAGAGACCATCACGGCAACAGGGTTGCCCGGCAGACCAAAGAACGGCTTGTTGTTGATTTGACCAAACGCGAGTGGACGTCCCGGACGCATGTTGATTCGCCAAAAATCGATTTGACCAAGTTTATCCAAGGCAAGTTTGATGTAATCCGCATCACCAACAGATACGCCACCAGAAGTCATAACCACGTCCGCTTGCGCCGATGCGTTTTCCAACGCTTCAATCATTAACTGTTCGTTGTCTTCCAGAATACCGAAATCCAAGATCTCGCAGCCGAGCTTTTCAAGCATGCCCATGATGGTAAAACGGTTGGAATCGTAGATAGAATTCGCTTTTTGCTCTGTTCCCGGTGCTTGTACTTCGTCACCGGTGGAGAACACGGCAACTTTCAATTTGCGGAATACATTCGCTTCACCAAAGCCAAGCGAAGCGATCATGCCCATCTCTGGAGAGGCGAGGCGAGTACCTGCGGTAAAGACGTCACTGCCGATAGCGAGATCTTCACCTGCTTGACGAACGTTTTGGCCTGCTTTGATATTCGCACCGTTAAAAGTGACCTTGTCACCTTCTTGAATGGCTTGCTCACGCATGACCACTGTATCGCCGTTACGTGGTGTTGGTGCGCCAGTCATGATCTTAACTGCTTGACCAACTTCCAGAGGCTGCTCGTAAGCATGGCCCGCCATCACTTCAGCAACCACTTGGTAGCTATCACGGTCAACATCATCACTGCGGATGGCATAACCGTCCATCGCGGAGTTGGTGTATTGCGGCACATTTACTGGTGAAACGATATGTTCCGCAAGAACGCGGCCATAGGCGTTTTCAATCTTGCATGCTTCTATTTCCGAAACCGTGTTCACCAAAGAAAGGATTTTCTCTTGGCCTTGAACCACAGAAAGGAAAGCAGGAGAAAGGGTATCGCAACATGCGGCTTCTTTCTCTTTGTTTTTTGGTACTTTCGCTTCTTGAACATACTGAATAACGAACTGAGCAATCGCTTCAAGATCATTGATGTTCATTTGTGGCAGTTCAGAGTCCAACTCGCCGCCGTCTGAAGCGATAGCGATGATGTTTTCATCGTTTGGATAAAGCCAAGGCTTGCCGACTTCTTCACGGTGCAATTCGATTTTAGGAAACGCGATGTTTTTGCAGCCTTCGACCAAAACCACATCAAGCATGTCTTCATCAAAACGTGTTAATAGGTATTCAAACTCCGCTTCGGCTTCTGGCGTTTCTGTCATTAACGCAAAACGGTTGCGAGAAGCAATCAGCATTTGAGATGCGCCAGCTTTGCGTAAACGGTAGCTGTCTTTACCCGGCTTATCGACATCGAAGTTGTGATGAGCATGTTTTAGCATGCCAATGCGCAGGCCCGCTTCAGTTAGCTTTGGCAATAGGGCTTCAAGCAGTGTGGTTTTGCCTGTGCCTGAATAAGCCGCAAAACCAAGAATAGGAATGTTTAGCGTGTGTTTCATGATTCTAATTGTCCAAATTGCGCCAGTTCTTCCGGAGTGTTCAAGTTGACGAAACAGTTTGGTGAGTCGCTAAAGTCAACGTAACTGGTGTTGCACTCTTTGTAGAGCAGAATGATTTTGCGGTCGCCACGTTCTAAAAACGCGGTGAGTTTTGGCAGTACGCGCTTGTGGTAGAGCGTAAAAACAGGTTGCTGATGGTCACCATCATGCGCGACCAAAATATCGCTGTCTTCTTTGACAAACTGGCAGAAACGCTCGACAAGGTCGGTGTTAATTTGTGGACTATCGCAAGGTACAAATCCGACCCAGTCAGTTTCAGCATGCATCAAACCCGCGTGAATACCGCCCATAGGCCCAGGGAAATCTTTGAATTGATCACTAAATACGAAACCAAATTTGCTGTACGCATCTTGGTTTCGGTTGGCATTAATTAAAATGCGTGGAGTTTGTGGAGATAAACGTTCAATAACGTGTTCGATGAGTGGCTTCTGATTTAACTCAATCAGACCTTTATCTTTTCCACCCATACGGCTGGCTTGGCCACCAGCCAAAATGACCCAACTAGTTTGTGTTGGTTGAAGCATATGCATTCTCTTGGGATGTTTCTTTTGGTATGACATACAACAGAGGAGACTCTATCAAAGTCTTGTCTTTAATCCACCACTGTTTTTTACATAAGTCGGTCAGTGCGTTGGCCTGATGGCTTGTCACCACGATACTGGAACCACGATCCAAAAGATCTTTCGCCATCACCACCAATCGTTCAATGGATTCTTGGTCTAAAGACGCACTTGGCTCATCCATCAACAAAATCGACGGTTTTAAGATCCAAGCCCTTGCCATGGCAACGCGCTGTTTTTCACCGCCGGACAACACGGAAATATGTTCGTCCGCTAAGGTTTCTAAACCTACCATGCGCAGCGCGTGAATAACTTGAGCTCGCTTATCTTTTTGCGTGTCTTGTTGATATTTCACTCCATAGACTACGTTTTCATATACAGTGCCGTCAAAAAGGTAAGGGGATTGGTGGAGATAAATCACATCGACACGACCATTGCGACGCGTCAGTCTTTTTAGCCACGTATCTTTTGGCGCAACAACATCACCAGTAGAGGGTTTGAGCAAGCCAGCAAGGATTTTGAGTAGGGTAGTTTTGCCCACACCATTGTCACCCTTGAGATAAATGGCATCATTTGGGCCGATGGCTAACTCAGGGATGTGGAAAAGCACACGCTCTTTAAAGCGCATGGATAACTGTTCGGCGGTGATTTTTATAGTCATAATTCGCCTCGACATGGGGTTAATGGTGAGTCGTTTGTTTGCTTCATGTTCTATGTTCTGAGGTAGCCTTTGCCTCTCATGCTTGATAAGAAGAAGTTTAGAGCCAACGCTAAAGATAGTAATACAATTCCTAATGCAACTCCTTGCGCAAAAGCACCTTTACTGCTTTCCATTGCGATAGCCGTGGGAATATTTCGCGTCACGCCCATAATGTTCCCACCAACCATCATTGAGCAGCCCACCTCGGTCACGATACGTGAAAACCCTGCAATGATAGCCGCAAGTAGAGGAAAGCGGGTTTCCCAAATCATCGTAGCTGCCAAGCGCGGAATGGAGACGCCCAGCGTGATGGCAGTTTCCACTGCACGACGGTCGCTAGATTGTAATGCACCATGCATCATCGATACCAAAACAGGGAAGCAGATCACCATTTGGCCGAAGATCATTGCCTTCTGAGTGAACAGCATTTGCCAGTCTCCCCAAGGGCCAGCACGCGACAGCAACATGTACAGCAACAGGCCAATCACCACGGTAGGGACCGCTTGCAGCGTATTTACGATCGACAACAAAAACCATTTACCGCGAAAGTCGGTATACGCCAGTACAAAGGACATCAAAATAGCCGGCAATACCACTAGGGATATTGCCGTGATAGAAACACTAAAGGAGACCGCAACGATCTCCCATAGGTCTGCATCAAAATTCACCAGTAAGCGAAGCGCTTCCAGTGTTGTATCAGCAAGATTCATATTGCGTTATTTGCTCTCAGCATTCGCAACAAACAGTTGTTTACCGTTTAGGCGGAAACCATTGATAAGTTCCTGTCCGCGAGGGTTTACCAACCAATCACTGAATGCCTTCGCACCTTGGTAGTTAATCGTTGGGTAACGCTCAGGGTTAACAAGAATAACTTGGTACGGGTTAAACAGTTTTTCATCGCCTTGGAACAGAATTTCTAGATCCAATTTGTTTTGGTAAGCCAGCCATGTGCCGCGATCCGTCATGGTGTAGCCTTGCATTTCAGACGCCATGTTTAGAGTTGGGCCCATACCTTGACCTACGCTACGGTAGCCACCAAAGTTCGGTTCGATTTTAGTTTGAGCCCAGAAGCCCATTTCTTTTTTGTGTGTACCAGAATCATCGCCGCGAGAGATGAACGTTGCGTTTTTGTTTGCGATCTCTTTGAATACATCTAACACGCCTTCGTCATTTTTGATTGTTGCTGGGTCAGCTTTCGGGCCTACAATCACAAAGTCGTTGTACATTAGCTTGCGAGGTAAAACGCCGTAGCCTTTCTCAACAAATGCGCCTTCAGCTTTTGGTGCATGTGTCATCACCAAATCTACGTCACCGTTTTCGCCCATTTTTAAGGCTTTACCAGTACCTGCAGCAATAACATCGACTTTGTAGCCCGTGTCTTTTTCAAATTGTGGAAGCAGGTAATCAAGTAAACCTGAATGGTAAGTACTGGTTGTGGTTGCAAGGCGAACATGTTCTCCGTCTTGAGCAGAAAACGCAGAGTAACTTACAAGCGTGATAGACGTTGCAGCCAGAGTTAGCGCAATTTTTTTCATTTTTATGTGTTCCTTTCCAATGATTCTTTGGAATCTCTCCAGGTTTTAGGGAGAAGCCTTTTTGGACGAGAGCGATTAGCGTAATACGCAAGTTGTCTTAGGGTGTTGGAATAAGCAAACATCAACATCCTGAGATCACTTAAATGCGCTCCGTATCCACCTTATAGCAAACAAGATGCCAACCTTTTACAAGCTTAAAGTGCTTGGTTTATGCACTAAATCATGGGGTTATTTGCATAAAAGTTTGCGTTGGTACAAAATGTCGCACTTTTTGTAGGGTATCTCTGTTTAAACTTGGTACACTCTGTCCCATCGAAATCCATCTGGGGTAAATATGTCTACTCAATCCCATCTTAGTACAAACCAACAATATAGCGCCTTTTCCGTACTGGTCGTCGATGATGAATTAGGCATGCAAGCCATCTTGAAAAAGGCATTGGGTAAGCTTTTTTCACATGTCGATACAGCTGGTAGCATCGAAGAAGCAGAACAACTGCGTAATTCTCGACATTATGATCTGATCTTACTGGATATTAATCTGCCAGGGCGTTCTGGAATTGAGTGGGAAGAAGCGTTTGAAGATGATGACAAACGTGCCGATGTGATTTTTATGACGGGTTATGCGGATTTAGAAATTGCCATTCGAGCGCTACAGCTCGGTGCTTCCGACTTTATCCTCAAACCATTCAACCTTGAGCAGATGTTAAAAGCGGTCAGTCGCTGTATGGATCGCCGTTTGAACGAACGCATGCAGTACGCCATGACACGCGATTACCAACGTCACAATACCTCAGAGATCATCGGCGGCTCAGAAAAAACGCGTCTGCTTAAGCAACTTATTAACCAATTTGCACCATCACGCGCTTCTGTTTTGGTGGAAGGTGAGTCGGGTACGGGTAAAGAACTAGTTGCACGAGGTATCCACCAGGCGAGTGGGAGAACGGGCCCGTTTGTGCCAATCAACTGCGGCGCGATTGCACCAGAGCTTTTAGAAAGTGAGTTGTTTGGTCATACATCGGGCGCGTTTACCGGTGCAAAAAAATCGCGTGAAGGTTTGTTCCGTGTTGCGAACGGTGGCACCTTATTTCTTGACGAAATCGGGGAGATGCCACTTGCAATGCAGGCATCATTATTACGTGTGTTAGAGCAGCGTACGATTCGCCCTGTCGGTTCAGAAAGAGAGATCAGTATTGATGTCCGTATTGTTGCCGCCACCAACCGTAATCTGCAAGAAGAGGTCAATCAAGGTAATTTCCGCAGTGACCTCTATTACCGTTTAAACGTTCTGAAAATTGAAGTGTGTCCGCTGCGAGAGCGCAAAACCGACTTATTTGAGTTGGTGCCATTTTTCAGCAACATGCTGACGCGCGAGCTCGGTATGCCTGCGCCCAAATGGGCTCACGAGGATATGGAAGCCATGAGTGAGTACGATTGGCCGGGAAACATTCGTGAGCTCAAAAACTTGATTGAGCGTTGTATCTTGCTTGGCAAACCACCTGCACACTATTGGCGAGAGCTGAATGGCGGGCATTCACTGCCTAATGTATCGATTACTGTTTCTCACTCTGCTGAGTTACCAACCTTTAGAGAAGGCAAAGAATTTACTGGCGAAGGCTATCCAAACAGCTGGACGTTAAAAGAAGTCGAGAAAGCACATATTAAACAAGTCGTTAACTTGCATGAAGGCAATAAGTCTGCTGCTGCTCGTGACTTGGGCGTAGCTCGCAAGACCTTAGAACGTAAGTACAAAGAATGGGATTCTGAGGGTGAGGAATATGCCGACTAACGGCCCACAGCACAAAGGATTGTCAAAATGGACGCACCGTTTTAAAACCATGGTGCGTTATCGCTTGTTATTCTTAACCTCTGCGCCGATTTTCCTCACATTGTTAGCTCTGATCGGCATTACCATTTATTGGTCTATTCATTACACGTGGCAAAATGCGCTGCTTGATGTCTCGGAACGTCTTGGTGTTGCAAATAACAGTGTAACGTTGTTACAGCAAAAGCAAGCCAATTACGTGCGGGCGTTTGCCGATTCGTACGATTTCCGTATTCGCATTAATAAAGGAACGCCACAAGGTGACCTGCAAAAGTGGGTCACAGAGCAGAAGAAAAGATATGCTTTAGATTTTCTCTCTTTCCAACGCGTTAATTCCATGGAAAACAAATTCCGCTTTATGGATCTCACCAAGCGCGAATCGTTTTTTGATGTACTCAATAAAGAAGAACTCGAACGCCTCGATCCTGAACTCGCCAAACGAGCAGAAGTGCCTATTCTTGCTGATGGTGACAGGGAGGCGCGTGGGTTAGTCAGTCGAACCGTGATTCCGGTATACAGCCAAGCGAACGATTTGATCGGCTTTCTTGATGGTGGTTTGCTCCTTAACAACAGCACAGTGCTGGTGGATCAAATCCGCGATCTCATTTACTTAAGTGATAATGACCGCCTTCGCCCTGTGGGTACGTTGACGGTATTTCTCGATGATTTGCGTGTGAGCACCAACGTTCCTTTAGACAGCGATCATAGACTAGGGCGCGCTATAGGCACTCGCGTGAGCGCCGAAGTGTATAACCAAGTACTTTCTAAGGGTGAACAGTGGGTTGATCGCGCTTATGTGTATGACGCTTGGTATATTACGGCGTATCAACCAATCAAAGACCAATACGACAATGTTATTGGTATGCTTTATACCGGTTACCTCATGTGGCCATTCGTTAAAGCCTACATGACCAACATTGCCGAAATCAGCTTGATTACGGTTATGTTATTGCTGGTTTCTGGCGTGATGGTATATCGCGGTTCTTATGATCTGTTTCGACCGATCGAACGCATTCACAAAGTGGTGAAGCAGGTCCAACAAGGTAAAGAAAAACGGATTGGCCCGTTAGGATTAGATGCCGATCATGAACTTGCGCAGTTAGCCAGACAGTTTGATGATATGTTAGACGCGCTAGAAGAGCGCAAAATTGAACTGAAAAACTCCGCAGCTCAACTTGAATGCAAAGTTCAAGAGCGTACGGCAAGCCTGAGAGAAAAAACCCAAGATCTTGAACTGCATATTCAATTGCTCAACCAAACCCGCGACAAACTCGTTGTTCATGAAAAACTGGCAGCGCTGGGAGAACTCACCGCGGGGATTGCTCACGAAATTAATAACCCAACCGCCGTGATTCTTGGCAACGTAGAATTGATCCATTTTGAATTGGGTGACGATGCAAGTCGAGTACAAGAAGAAATTGATGCGATTCACGCGCAAATTGATCGTATCCGCAATATCACACGCAGTTTATTGCAATACAGTCGCCAAGGCGGTGTTCAAGATGAAATCACTTGGCAACATGTCAATCCTATTATTGATGAAAGCATCACCTTGGTTAAAACTGGCACCAAGAAACGCGACGTTGAGTTTGTGACTGACCTACAAGCGCATACGTCCGTTGAGATAAACCGTCACCACTTGCTACAAATCTTAGTTAATTTGCAAATGAACGCCATTCACGCAATGAGCGGTAAAGGAACTTTAACAGTAGTCAGTGAAGACTGGATTGAAGAGGGTGAAGTGAAAGGAGCTGCGATTCATGTTATCGATGAGGGCTGCGGTATTAAACCAGAAAACTTGAGTCGAATCTTCTCGCCATTTTACACAACGAAACGAGAAGGCACAGGGTTAGGGCTATCGGTCTCCCAAAGTATTCTCAGCCAAACGGGTGGTGAGTTAAAAGCAGAGTCTGAATGGGGAACAGGCAGTAAATTCAGTATTTATTTACCTAAAAAAGCCGAACTGATCCTAGAGGTGACGAACATCGCTTAGTCACTTTTTTTGAAGCATTAATGGAAAAAGAGCCACTGACGATAGTGGCTCTTTTTTGTATTTAATGACGCATTTATGTTTACGCTTTTGCTTCTTAGAAACCTTACAATGATTTCACTTGGAGTGAATTAATAAAAACAACACTTGCAGTATGTAGCATGAACAAGTACCGTTGCCCGGTTTTTCTAAATACACCCCAATTGCTAAGGTAAAGGTTTTGATCTCCACAGCGAATATTACTCAACAATTCGGCGCTAAGCCGCTATTCGAAAACATTTCAGTTAAGTTCGGCGAAGGCAATCGCTATGGCTTAATTGGAGCTAACGGTTGTGGTAAATCAACCTTTATGAAGATCCTCAGCGGCGAGCTTGAGCAAACCAGTGGTAACGTAAGCTACGATCCAAACGAGCGCGTTGCAAAACTGAACCAGGACCAGTTCGCTTACGAAGAATTTACGGTAATCGATACCGTTATCATGGGTCATAAAGAGCTATGGGAAGTGAAGAAAGAGCGTGACCGCATCTACTCACTTGCTGAAATGAGCGAAGAAGACGGCATGAAAGTTGCTGACCTAGAAGTTCAGTTCGCGGAAATGGATGGTTACATGGCAGAAGCAAAAGCGGGTGAGCTTCTTCTTGCTGTAGGTATCCCAATGGAGCAACACTTCGGTCTAATGAGTGAAGTAGCACCAGGTTGGAAACTTCGTGTGCTTCTAGCGCAGGTTCTATTCGCAGACCCAGATGTGATGCTTCTTGACGAACCTACCAACAACTTGGACATGGACACAATCCGTTGGTTGGAAGACACGCTAAACGCGCGTAACTGCACAATGATCATCATTTCGCACGACCGTCACTTCCTAAACTCAGTATGTACACACATGGCTGACTTGGACTACGGTGAACTACGTGTTTACCCAGGTAACTACGACGAGTACATGACGGCGGCTTCTCAAGCTCGCGAACGTCTACTAAACGACAACGCTAAGAAGAAAGCACAAATCGCTGAGCTACAAACTTTCGTTGCGCGTTTCTCTGCAAACGCATCGAAAGCAAAACAAGCGACATCTCGTGCGAAGCAAATCGACAAGATCAAATTGGACGAAGTGAAAGCGTCTAGTCGTCAAAACCCATTCATTCGTTTTGAACAGTCTAAAGAGCTGTTCCGTAACGCTCTGATTGTAGAAAACCTGAGCCAAGGTTTTGAAGAGGACTTGTTCTCAGACTTCAATGCAATTTTTGAAGTGGGAGAGCGCGTTGCGATCATCGGTGAAAATGGTGTGGGTAAAACAACACTTCTAAACACGCTTGCTGGTGTACTTGAACCGCGTGCTGGTGAGTTCAAATGGTCTGAAAATGCAAACATCGGTTACTACGCGCAAGACCACGCGCATGACTTTGCAGAAGATATGAATCTAACGGATTGGATGGGTCAATGGCGTCAAGAAGGTGATGATGAGCAAGTCGTTCGTGGTTTCCTTGGTCGTATGCTGTTTGGTCAAGATGACATTAAGAAGTCAGTAAAAGTACTGTCTGGTGGTGAGCAAGGTCGTATGCTGCTTGGTAAGCTAATGATGCACAAGCCAAACATGCTGCTAATGGACGAACCAACCAACCACATGGACATGGAATCAATTGAATCTTTGAACACCGCGCTTGAGCAATACAAAGGCACGTTGTTCTTCGTCTCTCACGACCGTGTATTCGTAGACTCGTTAGCAACGCGTATTATCGAAATCCGCGATGGTAAAATCACAGACTTTAAAGGCACTTACTCTGAGTTCCTAAAATCTCGTGGCGTTGACGCGTAATTACTCGCAAAGCGTTTAAAAAGCAAAAGCCTCGCTATTTAGCGAGGCTTTTTTGATATTTGGCCTTAATCCTTAAACTGACCGGTTATATACGCATAGAGCCCGACCACGCCAAAGGTAATAATCATAGAAAGCATGATACCGCTGGGCGTAAGCAGAAAATTCCACAATTGGTCATTATTCATAGTCCACATCCTCTGTGAATCCGCATTATTGGTTTTAGTTTACACTGAAAAGGTGTTATTGGTTGCCTTTTACATCAAATTCAACCTTGTCGGCTCCTGTAAACACTTGGAAGCGCAAACCTTTCGCACGCGCAATGGTCGTAATACCAAATTGCTTCGCTAGATCTAACCCCATTTGAGTAACGCCAGAGCGAGAAAGCAGAACAGGAATGCCCATTTGAGCCACTTTAATCACCATCTCTGATGTAAGGCGACCAGTTGTGTAGAAAATTTTATCTTCACCGGTTTCTTGGTTAAGCCACATTTCACCCGCAAGCGTATCAACTGCGTTGTGACGACCAACATCTTCCACAAAAGACAGTACTTCGTTGCCTTTACACACTGCACAGCCATGCACAGCGCCCGCTTTTTTGTAGGTATCGTTGTAATGCGTCAACGCTTCAAGCGCCGCGTAGATTTCAGATTGCTTTAAAGGCACTTGTGGCACTTGGTAATCTTCAAGCTGCTTCATCACGTTGCCGTACATAGTGCCCTGACCACAGCCAGACGTCACCGTCTTCTTCTTCAGCGCGCCTTCTAAGTGCTCAGTATTTTCTTTGGTGATAACCGCAGCTGAGTGTGTTTCCCAGTCAATAATGACCGATTCAATCGCTTCAGGATCAGACAAGAAGCTCTGGTTCTTTAAATAACCCAACACAAGTGCTTCAGGACGCGAACCTAGCGTCATGAGCGTGACCACTTCTTTCCAGTTCAGCATGACCGTAAGAGGACGCTCGCAAGCGATTTGCTTCGTGAGCTTTTCGCCGTACTCGTCGTACACATCGACTTCAATGGTTTGCAGGGGATTTTCATTGGTTTTAATAATATTTGGTTTCAGCACAGTCGTGTCCTAGTGATTAAGAGCGTTAGGTTGCTACGCATTTTAGCTTGTTAAGTGGCTAGCAAATCTCATTCCAAAATAGCGGTTCCCAAAGAAATTGCGAGGTTTTATGTCAACAATGCATTAAAACTGCGAGTTCGCAGTAATGACACATCAATACATTTGAGTTTCGTCTAGTTTGGTACTTATAGCCTGAGGGAGTATATAGACTAAGTTATATCAGCTTGGCGCGTTTATTGCTTCGAAGACAATAAAAATGGTCGAAAACGGGGGCAAAATGTCCTGTGTGTTTTCAGACCAAAAATAGAAAGACTGGGTGAGTTATGTCGGATAAGAAAGATTTCGAAAAAAATTACGAAAAGACTGAGGATACATGGCCAATCGGCGTAGAGCTTGTTGAGCATGAGATCAGTACAGGGATTTGGGTGACAACCCAATGGCAGTTGACAGGATTTGCGCTGAATCCGACGGAAGAGACTCCAGATGTTTGTCCGTTGCAATTACATAAAGATGAACGTACAGACTACCGCTTTAACTTAAGCTCTCTGCAACCTAAACTCTTTTTAGTGATGGATAACGTCGAGTCTGGTGAAAAACCAGCGATACAGTTACTGACGGCTTCACAATCTGTTGCGGCGCAATATATGGATGGTGATAACCTTGTACTATCTAACGATATGCCGTTAGCCGTTCAGGCTTGGATGGAAGCCTTTATCGGTCGCCACGGTGAGTTGTTAGAAGTAAGACGTAAGAAACGCAAAGGAGCGGGCAGAGCAAATGGCAACTAGTTTTTTAAGCCGTTGGTCGAAACGTAAGTTAGAAGAATCTTCCCAACATGATGAAGAGATCACGCCGATAGCAGAGACGGCGCAATCCGAAGATAGTGTCACAGCGCTTTCAAACGCTGACGAAAGCTCAGATGCTTTGAACGTCAATGAGGATAGTCAGGCTCCAGACATTACCGCGAGTGTAGAGACTGAAAAAACCGAAGAAATGTCTGTGGCGCAACTGCTGGTTTCTGAAGCCTCAGAAAGCGTCAAGAAAGCTGCGCTGCGCAAAATGTTCTTGTCCGAAGAATTTAACGTGCGTGACGGCCTAGACGATTACGATGATGATTACAGTAACTTAAAGTCACTTTCTCAAGACGTCGCTGAGACGCTGCGTGATTGGGTTAAAGACAAAGTGGAAGACGAACCAGACGCTGAAACTGCGCAAGGGGCTGAGCTTAACGTTAACGATATCGCATCTGGGGTAGTTGAAGACGCAGAGTCAAACACCGACAAAAGTGGCCAAATTACTCAATATGAAAATGAACTGTATATAAATACAGTTCCTGGCGAAAGTGATACTTTTGCTGAAGAATCACAGCCTAACGAGGTGAGACAAAATATACCACACAAAGAATAGGTACATTTTGACTAAACACTCAATGAGCCGGCTGAGACAAAATGTCTCAACCGGTTTTTTTATCCCTACTATTTGTCAGTAAAATTGATAACCTATTGATTTTTAGTTGATATTTTATTGGCATGACACTTGCTATCTGTTGCTCAATACCAATCTGGTTGAAGTTAGTACGGACGCACTGCGTAGTATTCATCGCCTATAGATGGCGGAATAAGAATGCTCATTGATAAGTTAATCAGCAGAATCTCCGGCGCTAACTACACTAAGAGATGGAAAAGACTATCCATGTTCATAAATGGAATTGAGCAATGCTGAAACAATTATTAGAACAAGCAACTTCCAATAACGGTAAAGCGAGGCTGTACGCTTTCGAAAATACCGTAGAGTTGACCAATCTTATTCCACCAACCGTAAGCTATGAAAGCGGTGGTAATACTTTGATTGTGGGCCCAACAGCAATCATCGAAAGTGCGGCAGCGCAATTGTCGCAAATGAACAGCCTAACGCTGCTTTCTACCGATGGCGAAAAGGGCACAAATCCCGAGCTTTATTACGCCAATTCGGTTCAGGTTTCAGGGTTCTTAGGTACGTTTGAAGTTCTGATTGAAAATCATGGTTCGACCAACAATCTTGCCAAGGTCGCGATCAATAGCGATTGTTTCGATATCGTACTCGATCTTTGCCTTAACAGCTGCATGTCGGAAGAAGTCCCAGTACCGGGCTACTACCCAGTAGGTCGTGGCTATCCGAAACTGGCTGAAGCGTTGGAAGAGATTCCAACCTTAATGGGGACGTTCGATAAACCGAAATTCTTCCGTTTAGATACCGATTTATGTGCACACAGCTCTCGTGGCGTAAAAGGTTGCGAACGGTGTGTGGATGCTTGTCCGGCAGGGGCACTATCGAGTGAAGGCAGCGACAAAACGGGCCATCGCATCGAGATCAACCCATACCTATGTCAAGGCGTGGGTACTTGTGCTACAGCGTGTCCGACAGAAGCGATTCATTACGCACTGCCAAACCCTGAAGATACGCAAAAGTTTATTGAACGTACGCTCGCCAACTATGAGCAAGCGGGTGGTTTAGATCCTATCGTATTGATTTGCAGTTCTCGCCACGAGAGCTACAACGTGATGGCACTAAAAGCACTGCCAGATAATGTGATTCCAATTGTGGTGGAAGAACTGCCTTCGGTTGGTATTGATACTTGGTTCGCCGCGCTTGTGAATGGTGCTACTCAGGTGCTGTTTGCGGCTTCACGTTTTATGCCTCAAACCATTATTCGTGTGCTTAATAGCGAAGTAGGTATTGCTCAAGAGCTGCTCGGTCAGCTTGGTATCGCCAAAGAAACCATCGACATTCTGTATCTAGAGTCACTACGTGAAGGTGCTCCGACACTTTGTACTGAGTCTTTTGATTTGGCATTAGGTGATTTGCAAGGTAACAAACGTCAGCGTCTATTTACGGCCTTGGATGCGTTGTCCGCATCACGTATTCCAGTTGAGAACATTGTTGAACTTCCAGCGAACGCACCTTACGGCACAGTCTCTTGTGAAAGTAAAGGTTGTACGTTGTGTATGAGCTGTGTGGCGGTGTGTCCAACACGTGCATTGCATACGGACGGTCGATCTCCGTCGCTTAAATTCGTCGAGCAAGACTGCATTCAATGTGGGCTGTGCGAGAAAGCGTGTCCAGAGAAAGTGCTGACGCTTACTCCTCGTATGAACTGGGTGAAAGAAGAACGCCAGAAAGCGGTTGTGATTCATGAAGAAAAGGCAGCCGAGTGCATTCGTTGTCACAAGCCTTTTGCTCCGCAATCGATGATCGACATGCTACAAAACAAGTTACGCGGTCACTCTCATTTCTCTGATGAAGCGGCGATCAATCGTATCGCGATGTGTGAAGACTGCCGTGTGATCGACATGTTTGAGTCGATGGCAGAAGACCCAATGAAACAACTGAAATACTAGGAGCTCGCAGTGGACACACAACAAGAACAAACACTGAGAACAGACATTTATCTCGTTCTATCTGCACTTTTTCGTAGTGCGCCTAGTGATGAAATGCTGACGTTCCTGAAATCGCTAGAAATTGAACCGTCTGAGAGCGCGATGCAAAAAGCTTGGCTCGCACTGCAACAAGCCGCGAACGAAGCGCAGCGAGAAGCGTTAGAAGAAGAATATCAAGATCTGTTTATTGGCATTGGACGTGGTGAAGTTGTGCCATTCGGATCTTGGCATCGCACTGGCTCGATGATGGAAAAACCGTTAGCGGAAATTCGTCGCGATTTGGATCTTTTAGGCATCGAACGAGAAGAGAACGTGAAAGAGCCTGAAGACCATATTTCTGCACTGTGCGAAGTGATGGCAATGCTGACGGGTGAAGAGGAAGAACTTCAACAAGCGGTGTTTAACAAACACATCGCCCCTTGGTTCCAATCTTTTACGCGCCAACTAGAGAACGCAGAAAGCGTGAACTTCTACAAGCCAGCTGCACAGCTTTGCGATGCGTTTTTAACGTTAGAGCAAGTGCGCTTTAGCGTGAACACCAAAAGCAGTAAGAACAAATTAAAAATTGATGTGAAAAACGTCACTGATTACGAGTAATCGAGCAGTACTTGGTCATATCGATAGAGAGGCATGAGTCTCCAAAGATCTACCGTAAGGTAAGGAAGCAATGATGAAAGATAATAAAGAAATAAACACAAGCCGTAGGGATCTCCTAAAAGGCTTCACAACCGCTGCCGTTGCTGGTGCTGTTGTTGCGGGAACCACGAAAGTGGCCGTTGCTTCAGAAACGGTTGAGCCTTCTGAAAAAGACGTGAAGAAGAAAGGGTATCGTGAAACACAACACATTCGCGATTACTACGACACACTTTAGGAGATAACGGATGAAACTTGTCAAACGCTCCGACAGTGTGAGCAAAGAAACGAACCAGCTTGGCGTATCTCGTCGTGCATTCATGAAAAACACTTCGCTTGCCGCTGGTGGTGCAGTGGTTGGTGCTAGTCTATTCGCACCGGGAATGATGAAAAAAGCGCAAGCAAAATCAGTCGATCCAGAAGCGAAAACAGAAGTAAAACGTACTATCTGTTCTCACTGTTCAGTGGGTTGTGGTATTTACGCAGAAGTTCAAAATGGTGTTTGGACGGGTCAAGAGCCTGCATTCGACCACCCATTTAACGCCGGTGGTCACTGTGCAAAAGGCGCAGCACTGCGTGAACATGGCCACGGTGAGCGCCGTCTTAAATACCCAATGAAGCTTGAAAACGGTAAGTGGAAAAAGCTTTCTTGGGATCAAGCGATCGAAGAAATCGGTAACAAGGTGATGGACATCCGCAAAGAGTCTGGGCCTGATTCGGTTTACTTCTTGGGAAGCGCAAAGCACAGCAACGAACAAGCGTACTTGTTCCGCAAAATGGCATCACTTTGGGGTACGAACAACGTTGACCACCAAGCGCGTATTTGTCACTCAACAACCGTGGCGGGTGTAGCGAACACTTGGGGGTACGGTGCGATGACCAACTCTTTCAATGACATGCACAACTGTAAGTCGATGCTATTCATTGGTTCAAATCCAGCTGAAGCACACCCAGTAGCGATGCAGCACATTCTGATCGCGAAAGAGAAGAACAACTGTAAGATCGTCGTAGCGGATCCTCGTCGTACACGTACGGCAGCAAAATCGGATCACTATGTATCACTTCGTCCTGGTTCTGACGTAGCATTCATTTGGGGTGTGTTGTGGCACATCTTCGAAAACCAATGGGAAGATAAAGAGTTCATCCGTCAACGTGTA
This sequence comes from Vibrio sp. 1288, assembly GCF_033344475.1. NCBI lineage: Bacteria > Pseudomonadati > Pseudomonadota > Gammaproteobacteria > Vibrionales > Vibrionaceae > Vibrio > Vibrio sp. 1288. Next base: position 37,376 of record NZ_JAWPOX010000009.1, on the reverse strand, counting down.
TTCGGTATGGATGAGATCCGTGCTGAAGTGGCGAAATGGACGCCAGCAGAAGTTGAGCGCGTAACAGGCGTAAGCGAAGAAGACGTTTACCAAACAGCAAAACTGCTTTCTGAAAATCGCCCGGGCTGTATTGTTTGGTGTATGGGTGGTACTCAGCATACTACTGGTAACAACAACACACGTGCTTACTGTGTGCTTGAGCTAGCGCTTGGAAACATTGGTAAATCAGGCGGCGGTGCAAACATCTTCCGTGGTCACGATAACGTACAAGGCGCAACCGACCTTGGCGTGCTCTCTGACACGCTACCGGGCTACTACGGCCTTTCTGAAGGCGCTTGGCGTCATTGGTCAAAAGTGTGGGAAATCGATTACGAATGGATCAAAGGTCGTTTCGATGACAACGCTTATAGCGGTCAGAAACCAATGCACAGTGCAGGTATTCCTGTATCTCGTTGGGTTGATGGTGTACTGGAAAACAAAGACAACATTCGTCAACGCGAAAACATCCGTGCAATGTTCTACTGGGGACACGCAGTGAACTCTCAAACACGTGGTGTTGAGATGAAAAAAGCGATGCAGAAGTTGGACATGATGGTGATTGTGGACCCATACCCAACGGTTGCTGCGGTAATGAACGACCGTACCGACGGCGTTTACCTGCTTCCTGCAACAACACAGTTTGAAACACACGGCAGCGTTACCGCTTCTAACCGCTCTCTACAATGGCGTGATCAGGTGATTGAACCTTTGTTTGAATCAAAACCAGACCACGAAATCATGTACCTGCTTTCGAAGAAACTGGGCTATTCCGATCTTCTGTTCAAAAACATCCGTGTTGAAAACAACCAGCCGGTGATTGAAGACCTAACGCGTGAATTCAACAAAGGCATGTGGACGATTGGTTACACAGGCCAAAGCCCAGAGCGTTTGAAAGCGCACCAACAAAACTGGCATACGTTCCACAAAACCACATTGGAAGCGGAAGGTGGCCCTGTCAACGGTGAAACCTATGGTCTACCTTGGCCATGCTGGGGCACACCAGAAATGAAACACCCAGGTACACACATTCTGTACGATACGTCAAAGACGGTTGCAGAAGGTGGCGGTAATTTCCGTACGCGCTTTGGTGTGGAATTTGAAGGCAAGAGCCTTCTTGCAGAAGACAGTTATTCGAAAGGCTGTGAGATCAAAGACGGTTACCCAGAGTTCACTGACAAGTTATTGAAACAACTTGGTTGGTGGGACGACCTAACTGCTGAAGAGAAAGTGGCAGCAGAGGGTAAAAACTGGAAAACAGATCTGTCTGGCGGTATTCAGCGTGTCGCGATCAAGCACGGTTGTATTCCATTTGGTAACGCGAAAGCGCGTGCGATTGTTTGGACGTTCCCAGACCGTGTGCCACTGCATCGTGAACCACTTTACACACCACGTCGTGACCTTGTAACGGATTACCCAACTTGGGAAGACAAAGATGCAATCTTCCGTGTACCTACGTTGTATAAATCCATTCAAGAGCAAGACAAATCGGGCGAGTACCCAATCGTTCTGACTTCTGGCCGTCTGGTTGAATACGAAGGTGGTGGTGAAGAGACGCGTTCAAACCCTTGGCTTGCCGAGCTTCAACAAGAAATGTTTGTTGAAGTGAACCCGAAAGACGCGAACGATCTTGGCTTTAGAGATGGTGATGATGTTTGGGTTGAAGGTGCAGAGAAAGGACGAATCAAGGTGAAAGCGATGGTAACACGTCGTGTGAAACCTGGTTTGGCGTTCATTCCGTTCCACTTTGGCGGTAAGTTCGAAGGTGAAGACCTACGCCCTAAATACCCAGAAGGTACACAACCTTACGTTGTTGGCGAATCGGCTAACACGGCAACCACTTACGGTTACGACCCGGTTACCTTGATGCAGGAAACCAAAGTAACCCTATGTAACATTCGTAAAGCGTAAGGAGTCTGACAATGGCACGAATGAAATTTCTATGTGACACCAAACGCTGTATCGAGTGTAACGGCTGTGTTACTGCATGTAAGAACGAAAACGACGATGCGCTTGAATGGGGCATTCAACGTCGCCGCGTGGTAACACTAAACGACGGTGAAGCTGGTGAAAACTCTATCTCTGTTGCTTGTATGCACTGTACCGATGCGCCTTGTATGGCAGTTTGTCCAGCTGATTGTTTCGAACATACCGAAGACGGCATCGTTCTTCACAATAAAGATCTGTGTATCGGTTGTGGTTACTGTTTGTTTGCTTGTCCGTTTGGCGCACCTCAATTTCCTAAACAAGAGGCGTTTGGTGAACGTGGCAAAATGGATAAATGTACTTTCTGCGCGGGCGGCCCAGAAACAGAGCCTGGCTCTGAGGAAGAACGTCAAAAATACGGTGCGAACCGTATCGCAGAAGGCAAGTTACCTATGTGTGCATCGCTTTGTTCAACCAAAGCGCTGCTTGCGGGTGACGCAGAGAAAGTCTCTGACATTTTCCGTCAACGTGTGGTAGAACGCGGCGCGAAAAACGCAGGTTGGACAGACGGAAACGATCTTTCTTACGATGCGACGAAAAGCTAAGTAAGGAGAGGCACATGTTAAACACGCTTAAACGTGCATCTCTAGCAATGCTGTCAATGATGACGGCATTGCTGCTGACTTTCGCAATGCCTGCTTCAGGAGAGGAACAATCTTCTAAAGTTATTCAACAGGAGATCACGCAACTCGCCGGGGCAGACTATTGGCGCGAAGTCAGAGAGGGGCAAGAAGGCTACACCACGTCCCAATCGCCAGAACATGGCGTATTGATCAGTAAACCTGGTGAGACTTGGTACATTCTAAAAGAGAAATGGATGTCTCCTGCTGGTGCTGTCGCGATTTTCGGCAGTATCGCGATGGTTATCATGGCTTACATATTCGTTGGTCCTTTGATGCTTAGCAAGCCGCGTACTGGTAAAAAGATGAAGCGTTGGTCTCGTTTAGACCGCGCGCTTCACTGGAGTATGGCGTTTACATTCTTAACGTTGGCATTCAGTGGTTTGATGCTGGTTTACGGTAAGCACTTCTTAAAACCGTACGTTACTACTGAGTTCTGGGGCTTTATCGTCATGTTGGCGAAGCAGTACCACAATTACATGGGACCATTGTTCTTCATTTTGCTGATGCTCGTGCTCTTTAAATGGTGGCGCAAGTCGATTCCAAACATGACTGATGTTCGTTGGTTCATGAAAATGGGCGGTATGGTTGGTAAACACAAAGGCACACATCCGTCAGCTGGTTTCTCAAACGGTGGTGAGAAGGCAATCTATTGGTTATTGATCTTCTTTGGTGCTATCGCGGCAGTGAGTGGCTTAGTTCTGGACTTTCCTATCTTTGGCCAAACTCGCCGTGACATGGAGCTTTCTAACTTAGTTCATGCGATTTCGGCGCTGATTCTAATCTGTGGCTTTATCTTCCACATCTATATTGGTCTATTCGGTATGGAAGGTGCGCTAGAAGGCATGGTGACAGGTGAAGTTGATGAAACATGGGCGAAAGAGCATCACGATCTTTGGTATGAAGAAGTGAAATCCAAAGAAGCAATGGGCGAAACAGATACGGCACAAACGGAAGTAAAAGGAGCGAAAGCGAATGAACAAACCTCATAACGGGATTTGGGTTGCGTACATCCTGAGCTGTCTGACCCCGTTTACGTTTCTGATCTCAGGCGTTATCGCAATTATCTATGCGGGTTACCGATTAGATAAGGGAGAAGACAGCGACGTAGTGATTTCTCATTACTACGGTTTAATTCGTACCTTCTTTCTATACCTGACGTTTTTTGTTGTGTTGATCGTCACCGTCGCGACTTCTAATGGTGTACTCGTTGGCGTGAGTGATTATTGGTTGCATAGTACTTTACTTGAAACCATCGCTTACTTTATTCCTTGGGTAGGGATGGTGTTTGCTGCATTAGCCATCTTGGTGTGGTTTATGCGAATGTTTCAAGGGATGCAGCAACTGCGCAATAACCAACCACACAGACCATCGACAGGTCCAAACCTTTAATCAATATTCTTTAAGCAAAACCGCCGTAACAGGCGGTTTTTTGTTGCTGTTTTGTCTCAAATATGAAGCACTTAGTCGCAGGGGTGATACTTGATGCAACTTATTGAGTGAATTTACGTAACTGAGCAGGAAATCATAGTTAAGTAAGAAACATGTAAAAAAATCGCGTCACGATGAGACATTAGTCTCACTCACGCTATTGTTCATTTACTCAGGATTCATCGTCCCGTTAAAGTACGCTGCGCTCAGAAATTCAAAGAGTTGCATACGTGAAAATTGCCATCAATACATTCAGTCTACGCATACAGAGGAATCTCTATCGGAGGATGTTTGATTAAGGCATCTTGCTCTCACAAATAAAAAGAGCGAAACGAGCATTAAATGATGTGGCAAGGTAAGAAAAGGACAAACACGTTACGGCTATGATCCCTCAATTCGTAATTCCTATCACGAATCGCTTTGGTGAAAGTTATCACTTCTCTGGTCAGTTACTTACTAGCGGCGAACCTAAAACATTCGTGACCAAACAAGAGGCAATAGAGTTTCTTGAGAGCTTTGGTGAGCTTGACCTTCGCTCTGTCGAGGACTTGTTCTATGCGATTGGTCAATTCAAGCCAAACATACCTGACGGTGAGCTTACTTCCCAACACTATAATTCAACGTTTGCCAATGCTTTGGTGAACGGTGACTTGCATGTCGCTCGAATTGTACCTACCGGCGAAAACTACGCACTCTCGTCAGCGGTTACGCCTCCACCGACTCAAAATACCGTCAATGCAAAACCATCGAAGGGAAAGGGGAAGTCGAATAAAAAGAGGGGCAGAAGTGCCGCATCCGACAAGCCTCAGCAACAAAGCAGCGAAAAACATGAGAAAGCTGGTGATCCTGTATCACTTGTGACGGGTGAAGAAATTCTCGAACTCTATGATATCGAGCTACAACAAGGTACTACTTGGCAGCGTACTTACCGCTCTTCGCAGTCGGATGTAAATCATGGAATGGGCTTTGGTTGGCGACATGCATTTCAGTTTGAATTACGCGAAAAGACGAACGAGAAAGACAATGTGATCGCTTGGGAGTTTGTTGACGATAAGGCCGATATCACAGAATTTGAGCCAGTAGATATTGGAGCAACAAGTTACCAGATATACGCTGGTGCGAGCTGTTATTTCCTAAATTCAGCAACTCGGATCGTGACGCTCGCTAATGGGCATCAATATCGATTTGAACAGAAAGATGATCGTTGGCTTGTTAAACAAGTCAGAAATGGCACGTTTTCAACGTTTCAACTGCAGTATTCTCGAAACCATCGATTGATCGAGATCGCATATAACAAGCGTTCGGTTCTTGAATGTCAATATGATAAGCAAGGACGCCTTGTAGAACTGCTTAATGCAAAGTCCCAAAAAGTTCTGACAACTTATACCTATGATGAGCACGATGATTTGGTCAGTGCAACTAATCATTTGGGCTTAAAGGAACAATATCAATATAGCGGTCATTTAATTGTTAAGCGTATACGACCAACTGGCTTTACTCATTATTTTGCATGGGATGGCGAAGGTGCAAAAGCGAAATGCATCAGAAACGTTGGGGACGCAGGAATTTATGACTATCGCTTCCATTATCAAGGAAATCACTCTTCTTATTCTGACTCGTTAGATCATCAATGGTCTTTCTTGCATGACGAGCAGGGTAACTTACTCGAGAAAATAAGCCCCACAGGTAAAACTTGGCGATGGCAATATGATGAATTAGGACGAAAAGCACAAGCTATCTATCCTGATCAGTCAACGGTCAATTATCAATATAATCAGCATGGTCAATTAGTTTCTAAGTTTCATTCCTCTGGCAAAGAAATTCAATATGGTTATGACGGCTTAGGTAAGTTAGTTAAAACGGTTTCACCTGACGGGGATATCGAGAAGGCTTACTACAATAGCCTCGGTCAAAGAGTTTGGGATACCGATCAGTTCGGCTGTGTCACGGAATATGATTACGATAAACACGGTCAAGTCGTCAAAAAAGAGTCTGAAGATGGTAAGAAAAGTCAGTGGTGGTGGGATGAACAACAAAGACTTATCGCGAATGAAATAGACGGTACATTACTTCGTTACAGCTACAACGAAGAAGATCTAGTGAATGGCGTCGCTTATCCCGATGGGTGCATTGCTCAACTCGCTTATGATCAATTTGGCAGGCGTACATCGGTTAGTTATTTTAACGACGAAGACAAAGTCGGTTATAGCGAAGAATATTCTTACGATGAGCACAGCCGTGTTGCTCAGATTCGAACTCCAGCAGGCATTACCTCGTATCAATGGGGAGCACTCGCGCAACAAGAAGCAGTCATCTTCCCCGATGGCAGCCATATTTCTTACGAATACGATCAACAACGTAACCTGACTAAATTAGTTCGGAGTGACGGCTTAGAATTCGAATTCCTGTATGACGATGAAGGCCAGCTGTCAGGAACTGTCGGGTTTGATAATCTACAAAGCCAATTTGATTATGATCATATGGGGCGAATCCATCGTAAGCAAGTCGCAGATAGGACGGTGCTGTATCGCTATGACGCTGCGGGTTATCTCAAGCACGTCAAAGCAGGAAATGGTAGCAGTATTGTAGAGAACCACTTCAATTATACGCTTGGTGGGAGACTTACTTTCGCATCCAATCGCCATCACACATTGCAATACCAATACTCTTCATTCGGGCATTTAACAAAGCGCATTCAAGGCCAGTTTGAGATAGCGCAGGAGTTTAACAGAGTTGGCCAACGCGTATCTCAGGTACTGCCAGATAATACGGAGCTGAACTTCTCTTATGATCGATATGGGCGTTTTTCAGCGATTCGGTTTGGAAACCTAGATTTACCTCAAATCAAATTTCATTACGATGAAATGGGACGAGTTTCCCAAATTGAAACGGCACATTTTAATGAGCGCATCATTTATGATGGTGTTGGTCGTTTGGTCGAACAACATTGGCCGGATAGAGAGAAAAAGTACGTTTACAATGCGCAAAACCGTATTTCATCAATCATTAATAATATGGCAGGAGCAACGCACTATCAGTACGATACCTTAGGGCAACTGAAACGAGTCAATGCTTCCGGAGAAGTGACTAAGTTTGAATACGATAGTTTTGGCAATCCTACTTTGCCATCTTCAGAGGTATTCGCTGATCGTATTGAAGTACACGATGATGTCCGGTTCAAATATGACGCGCAAGGAAACCAGACAAAACGTGAAGGGCAAGGACACGTTCAGACTCGCGTATTTGATGCGTTAAATCAGCTCATTGAAGTTCACACCGACGATGGTATCAGTCAATATGAATATGATGCATTAGGGCGCAGAACGAAGAAAATTACACAACAAGGCGTTACAGAGTTCCTGTGGGAAGGTGAACGTTTAATTGGTGAACGTTCTTCAGGTGCTTTCCGTTGGTATCTATATCAACCAGAAACCTACACGCCAGTGGCACTGCTAGAAAATGACGTTATTTATTGGTACCAGTGCGATCAAGTTGGTAAACCAGAGCGACTGATCGATTGCGAAGGGAATGTTGTATGGAGTGCCAGCTACGATGCTCACGGCTTTGCTCATGTACATATTGAAAAAGTAGTAAATCCATTGCGTTTTCAAGGACAGTATTTCGATCAAGAAACCAACTTACATTACAACCTCGCTCGGTATTACGACCCTAAGCTAGGACGTTTTATCCAACAAGATCCGATATCTATTGCTGGTGGTATTAATCATTACCAATATGCAGTCAACCCTATCCAATGGATTGACCCAACAGGTTTCCTATGTGAAGAAGGGCTAAAACGCTTGGGTCAAATGTTGGCAGAGTATCAGGCGCAAAGCGATGTTCCCCAAGAGGTTTGCGATCAGATTTTAGAAGCAGCAAAAGAGTCATCCGTCGGAGAAGATGGCGTTCGCTCGCAAGTCAAAATCCGCAAACCCAAAGGTAAAAATCATATTCGATATGAGTACGATTTAGACCATATTGATTGCGAGAAGAACGAGATTACTTTTTATCGCCACATTAATCATTCTGACGGAAGCAAACATGAAGTGCAGTACGTAGTCGGGATAGAAGAGTTTGTTAATGCTCACGTGTTTGATTCAGAGAAGGTCGGTGGCGATAAGACCTGCACCATCTTCACCGAGGACCTAGTGCTGAATAAAGCGGATTACAAGGATAACTCAGAATTCGAATTCAATAATAAGGATGAGGATGAGAAATACAAACTTTCTGAAGAATGCAAACAAAAGGTTGATGAGTGTTTAGCAGAACGTCAAAAGGCAATGGATGCGCGTAGCGGCGAAGAAGGGCATAACGCCCAAATTGCTAAAATTAACCAGCAGTCAGCAAAAATTGGTGAGTTGGTCGCGGATGACTTTGTTCGGAATATACGCCCTAATGCTAAGTTGATCCATCCCAAAGACCTTGCAACTTCGGGATCGAAACCAGGTGATTTCGATATGGTGTACCTCTCAGATGATCCTGAAGAAATCATCATCGTCGAGGCTAAGGGTGGCAGCAGCCCGCTCGGCAGTCGTAAAATTGGAAATATGGCATATCAGCAAGGGACAACTGAATATACAGCAGCAATTATTGGTGAGATGTCTAAGCAAGAACAAGGTACAACGGAAAAGATTGCTGCAAATCACATCAAATCCGCTATCAAAGATGATATTCCGATTCGTTATATTCATACACAAGCAGAAATATCTTCAGATGGTAAAGTCTCGAAAATTAAAGCGAAAGAATTTGATATAGACATGGGAGAATTTGGAAATGTTTGATGCCAAGGAATTAAAAAAGATTGAGCGATTGGCTCATATTAGTCTAACTCAAGCGGCAATAGATGCTTACAGAGAAGAAGTAAAAGAGAACTTAGATAAACGAAAAAGGCGCATTGCGATAAAAAGAGAAAACTTGGTTTATTTGAGTGATGATGTGTCTGAGCAAATTCGCCTGTATACATGGCTACCTCCATTAAATGATGATGAGAGAACCGGCACACTATGTCTATATGAAGCATCATTAATGCGTGCATTTTATCATCAGCTCGCCATGAGACCTGACGAGCCTCAAAGTATTCAATTACCTGGATACCCGGAAGTAACCTGGAAAGGTGAAGGTATTTTAAAAACGGGGTGTTTACACCCTAACCGATGGCTTGATGCTTATTTCACTTCGGTGATCGTGCGTGACAGGCCAAGTATGGACGTATTGGCGAGCTTTCCGGTTTCTCTGATGAAACAAAGTTCTACGAAGGCTGGTGAGCTTTCTTACATGCTGGTGGATGTGATTCAGTCATTCCACAACCGCACATCGGATTACCCCGATAAGCTAGTCGCAGCAATGGACGCTGCAGTTGCTCAGGGTGATGACTGGGCATTAGAAATCGCCATGGGCATTTTAGAAACCTTTGCCGCCCTGACAACCGATATTGATTATGACTTTGAAGAGGTACTCATTAAGAACCTGCAGTTCCAGGAGCAATATCAAATGCGCTTGGATGCTCCTAAAAAATTGATTTCAATCGAAACCTTCATCTCTTTCCCTCTGCTTGGCATGGCTTGTATGTGGTACGACAAAGGTAACTGTTTATCTGTTGAAACCGGTTGGCTTCCTCCTTATCTCGTTGAAGGGCGTTGGCTAGAAGATGTAAAAGTAGGGAAGATCACACGATAAATTATCATTTATATAGAAATTCAGTATATAAGCCACCTTTCACGAGGTGGCTTATATGTTTACCGATATTCAATCAACCCCATCCAGTGGATTGACCCAACAGGTTTTCTTTGTGAAGAAGGGCTAAAACGCTTGCAGAAAATGCTGGCTGAGTATCAGGCGCAAAACAACGTTCCCCAAGAGGTTTGCGATCAGATTTTAGAAGCAGCAAAAGAGTCATCTGTCGGAGAAGATGGCGTTCGTTCGCAAGTCAAAATCCGAAAACCCAAAGGTAAAAACAATATTCGATATGAATACGATTTAGACCATATTGATTGTGAGAGAAACGAGATTACTTTTTATCGTCATATCAATCATTCAGATGGCAGCAGACACGAAGTGCAGTATGTTGTTGGGATTGAGGAATTTGTAAATGCGCATGTTTTTGACTCAGAGAAAGTTGGCGAGGAAGAAGGTTGCACGATCTTCACTGAAGATCTTGTGCTGAATAAAGCAGAGTATAAAGAAAACTCAGAACTCAATATGAGTGATTATGAGCTAACAGAAAAAAACAAAGCAAAAATTGATGAATGCTTGAAAGAGCGTCAAGAGGCAATGGACGCTCGAACTGGCGAAGAGGGATATAATGCTCAAATTGGCAATATTAACCAACAGTCTGCAAAAATTGGTGAGTTAGCCGCGGATGACTTTGTCCGGAGTAAACGTCCTAATGCTAAGCTGCTTCATCCCAAAGATATTGGAACCTCAATTTCGAAGCCGGGCGATTTTGATATGGTTTACGAGGTGGAAGAGCCGCCACCAGGTGAAATTATAATTGTTGAGGCCAAAGGGGGTAGCAGCCCGCTGGGTAGCAGAAAAATTGGAAATATGGCATATCAGCAAGGGACAACGGAATACACTGCCGAAATCACCAACCTAATGTCTGAAAAAAGGAAGGAACGACTGAAAAATTAGCTGCCGACGAAATTCAATACGCCGCTTTATCCGGCAGAACTATTCGATATATACATACTCAAGCGAATATCCCTGAAAGTGGTAAGGCCTCAGATGTAAAACTAGAAGTGGCAGAGTTTAAAATTGATTCAAAAGGATTAAGTCAAAATGCAAAGTAAAGAATCGGTCAAATTTTTAGAGCGAAAAGCAAATCCTGAACTTGACACACAAGCCATTGTGAATCGGAAAAAATTTATAAACCGGGTTTTAGATAACAGAAAAGAAGGCCTTAAAATCAGGCGGGAAAATCTGGTCAGTCTTGGGGATTTTGCCATTGACCAGGTTCGCTGGTATACCTGGTTTCAAGCCTCTCATGAAGACGAACAAATTTGTACATTACGCCTTTATGAAACTTCTTTAATGGGAGCCTGTTATCATCAACTTGCTATGAATCCCAATGAAGAATTAACTATCAAGATCCTTGACTATCCTGAAGTAAAGTGGGGTGGTGAAAGCATTTTAAAAACGGGGTGCATAAATCCTAATAGATGGATCGATATGTATTTTATATCGACAGTTGTGCGTGACAGGCCAAGTTTAGACGCATTGGCGAACTTTCCGATTTCTTTGATGAGACAGAGCTCTACCAAATCGGGTGAGCTGTCTTATATGTTAGTAGACGTCATACAGTCGTTCCATAACCGCACATCGGATTATCCTGACAAGCTCGTCGCAGCAATGGACGCAGCGGTAGCCCAAGGGGATAACTGGGCGTTGGAAATTGCGATGGGGATCCTAGAAACCTTCGCGGCGCTCACTACCGACATTGGTTATGACTTTGAGAAAATGCTCGTTAAAAACCTACAGTTCCAAGAGAAATACCAAATGAGGCTTGATAAGCCAGAGGACTTGATTTCTATAGAAACTTTCATATCTTTCCCTCTTCTTGGCATGGCCTGTATGTGGTACGACAAAGGCAACCGTTTATCAGTTGAAACTGGTTGGCTTCCTCCCTATCTCGTCGAAGGATGTTGGCTAGAAGAAGTAAAAGCAGGGAAGATCACTCGATAAACCCCTTTAGTTAGCAATTCAGTATAATAACTTTCAAATCGCCAAGATTAATCGGCAATCTGCAGAAATTGGTGAGTTGGCCGCAGATGACGTTGTCCGGAGTAAGCGTCCTAATGCTAAGCTGCTTTATCCCAAAGATATTGGAACCTCAATTTCGAAGCCGGGCGACTTTGATATGGTTTACGATGTGGAAGAGTCTCCACCAGGTGAAATTATCATTGTTGAGGCTAAAGGGGGTAGCAGCCCGCTGGGTAGCCGTAAGCTCGGAAATATGGCATATCAGCAAGGGACCACTGAATATGCGACAGAAATAGTATCTTTGATGGACAGTAAGAAATATGGGACTACAGAAAAGGCAGCTGCTAATAGCATTAACTCTGCTATTCAAGATGGTATACCAATACGTTATGTACATACGCAAGCAGAAATATCTTCTAGTGGTAAGGTTTCCAAGTTCATAGCAAAAGAGTTTGATATAGATATAGGAGAGTTCAGAAATGGTTGATAACTCAAAGGTAAAAAAGGTTGAACGAGTAGCTCATGTTGAACTAAGTGATTTTGAAAGAGAAGCTTATCGAGAAGAGATAAAAGAGAGCTTAGACAAAAGGAAAAGGCGCATATCTATAAAACGAGAAAACTTGGTTTACTTGAGCGATGGTATTTCTTATCAACTCCGTTTGTATACATGGTTACCTCCATTAGATGATGATGAGAGAATCGGCACACTATGTCTATATGAAGCATCATTAATGCGTGCCTTTTATCATCAGCTCGCCATGAGACCTGACGAGCCTCAAAGTATTCAATTACCTGGATACCCGGAAGTAATCTGGAAAGGTGAAGGTATTTTAAAAACGGGGTGTTTACACCCTAACCGATGGCTTGATGCTTATTTCACTTCGGTGATTGTGCGTGACAAACCCAGTATGGACCTGTTGGCGAACTTTCCGATTTCTCTAATGAAGCAAAGCGCCACTAAGGAAGGTGAGCTTTCTTACATGTTAGTGGATGTCATTCAGTCATTCCACAACCGCACATCGGATTACCCTGATAAGCTGGTTGCAGCAATGGACGCAGCGGTAGCTCAAGGGGATAACTGGGCGTTGGAAATTGCGATGGGGCTCCTAGAAACCTTCGCAGCGCTCACTACTGACATTGGTTATGATTTTGAGGAAGTGCTCGTTAAAAACCTACAGTTTCAAGAGAAATATCATCTTAGAGAATTAGGACCAGATAGGATAGGCATCCGAACTTTTATTAACTTCCCTCTGCTTGGCATGGCTTGTATGTGGTACGACAAAGGCAACCGTTTATCTATTGAAACCGGTTGGCTTCCTCCTTATCTCGTCGAGGGGCGTTGGCTAGAAGAAGTAAAAGCAGGGAAGATCACTCGATAAATTATCATTTAGTTAGAAATTCAGTATATAAGCCACCTTTCACGAGGTGGCTTATATGTTTACCGATATTCAATCAACCCCATCTAGTGGATTGACCCAACAGGTTTCCTCTGTGAAGAAGGGTTAAAATGCTTACAGCAAATGCTGGCAGAGTATCAGGCGCAAATAACGTTCCCCAAAAGGTAAAAATCATATCCGATATGAATACGATTTAGACCATATCGATTGCGAGAGAAACGAGATTACTTTTTATCGTCATATTAATCATTCAGATGGCACCAGACACGAAGTGCAGTATGTTGTTGGGATTGAGGAGTTTGTCAATGCGCATGTTTTTGACTCTGAGAAAGTTGGTGGGGAGAAAGGTTGCACGATCTTCACTGAAGATCTTGTGCTGAATAAAGCAGAGTATAAAGAAAACTCAGAACTCAATATGAGTGATTATGAGCTAACAGAAAAAAACAAAGCAAAAATTGATGAATGCTTGAAAGAGCGTCAAGAGGCAATGGACGCTCGAACTGGCGAAGAGGGATATAATGCTCAAATTGGCAATATTAACCAACAGTCTGCAAAAATTGGTGAGTTAGCCGCGGATGACTTTGTCCGGAGTAAACGTCCTAATGCTAAGCTGCTTCATCCCAAAGATATTGGAACCTCAATTTCGAAGCCGGGCGACTTTGATATGGTTTACGAGGTGGAAGAGCCACCACCAGGTGAAATTATCATTGTTGAGGCCAAAGGGGGGAGCAGTCCTTTGGGTAGTAGAAAAATTGGAAATATGGCATATCAGCAAGGGACAACGGAATACACTGCAGAAATCACCAACCTAATGTCTGAAAAAAAGGAAGGGACGACTGAAAAAATAACAGCAAGAAAAATTCAACATGCAGCTTCGTTCGGTATACCTATTCGATATATACATACTCAAGCAAACATCCCTGAAGGTGGGAATGTCTCAGATGTAAAAGTAGAAGTGTCAGAATTTAAAATTGATTCCAAAGGACTAAGTTAAAATGCAAAGTAAAGTTGTAGAACGCAAAGCAAACCCTGAGTTGAGTGAAAGTGGGGTTTCTTCTGAGAAAGAATTTATCAATAAAATATTAGATAAAAGAAAAGAAGGCCTTAAAATCCGGCGGGAAAACCTGGTCAGTCTTGGTGATTTCGCCATTGACCAGGTTCGCTGGTATACCTGGTTTCAAACCTCGCATGAAGACGAACAAATTTGTACATTACGTCTTTACGAAACTTCTCTAATGGGCGCTTGTTATCATCGACTTGCTAGGAATCCCAATGGTGAATTAACTATAAAGATTCTCGACTATCCTGAAGTAAAGTGGGACGGGGAAGGTATTTTAAAAACGGGGTGCATAAATCCTAATAGATGGATTGATATGTATTTCATATCGACAGTTGTGCGTGACAGGCTAAGTTTAGACGTATTGGCGAACTTTCCGATTTCTTTGATGAGACAGAGCTCTACCAAAGCGGGTGAGCTGTCTTATATGCTAGTAGACGTCATTCAGTCGTTCCACAATCGCACATCGGATTATCCTGATAAGCTGGTTGCAGCAATGGACGCAGCGGTAGCTCAAGGGGATAACTGGGCGTTGGAAATTGCGATGGGGGTCCTAGAAACCTTCGCAGCGCTCACTACTAATATTGGTTATGATTTTGAGGAAGTGCTCGTTAAAAACCTACATTTCCAAGAGAAATACCAAATGAGGCTCGATAAGCCAGAGGACTTGATTTCTATAGAAACTTTCATATCTTTCCCTCTTCTTGGCATGGCCTGTATGTGGTACGACAAAGGCAACCGTTTGTCAGTTGAAACTGGTTGGCTTCCAGCTTATCTCGTCGAAGGACGTTGGCTAGAAGATGTAAAAGCAGGGAAGATCATTCGATAAACTCCTTTAGCAAATCAATATACAAGCCATCTCTCATGGGGTGGCTTTTACGTTTGAGGTGGGGAGCTTGTTGTTTGTTGAACGCTCCATCATTGGTGGCATTACCAATATGCAGTCCACCATATCCAGTGGATTGACCCAACAGGTTTGGGGCAGCCAATACTGGCATAGTATAAAAAAGTCTGAACTCAATACGAGTGATTATGAGCTAACAGAAAGAAACAAAGCAAAAATTGATGAATGCTTGAAAGAGCGTCAAGAGGCAATGGACGCTCGAGCTAGCAAAGAGGGATATCACGCTCAAATTGGTAATAATTAACCAGCAGTCTGCAAAAATTGGTGAGTTGGTCGCGGATGACTTTATTCGGAATATACGCCCTAATGCTAAGTTGAGCCATCCCAAAGACCTTGCAACTTAGGGATCGAAACCAGGTGATTTCAATATGGTGTACCTCTCAGATGATACTGAAGAAATCATCATCGTCGAGGCTAAGGGTGGCAGCAGGCCGCTCGGCAGTCGTAAAATTGGCAATGAAGCATATCAGCAAGGGACAAGCAAATATGCGGCGGAAATCGTTAAATTAATGTCTGAACAAAAAGCTGGTACAACAGAAATTGATGCTTCAGATGGCGTATCTAAAGTGAATGTAAAAGAGTTTGATATTAGCCTCGAAGAATTAGGTTAAGGGAAGTAAAGTTAGTATGAAAAAGATAAATAGAAAAGCAGCCTACGAGTTGAATACTGAGGAACTTAATTACTATACAAAACAAATAGAAAAAAACTTAGAGAAAAGAAAACATCGTATCACAATAAAGCGCGAAAACTTGATATATCTAACAGACGGGGTTTGGGAGCAAGTTAGGTTATATACTTTGTTTCCAGTGTCTGAACTAAATGACCGAATAGGAACGCTGCGTCTATTTGAAGCCTCGATAATGCAAGCTAGCTATCATCGACTAGCTCAAAAACCTGAAAGCCCTTTGACGGTTAAGGTACCTGATCATCCTGAAATAACTTGGAAAGGCGAAGGTATTTTAAAAACAGGTTTCATTTGTCCTTCAATGTGGCTAGATGCGTATTTTACCTCTGTCATCGTTCGTGATAAACCTAGCTTGGACGTATTGGCGAACTTTCCGATTTCTTTGATGAGACAGAGCTCTACCAAAGCGGGTGAGCTGTCTTATATGCTAGTAGACGTCATTCAGTCGTTCCACAATCGCACATCGGATTATCCTGATAAGCTGGTTGCAGCAATGGACGCAGCGGTAGCTCAAGGGGATAACTGGGCGTCGGAAATTGCGATGGGGATCCTAGAGACCTTCGCAGCGCTCACTACTAACATTGGTTATGACTTTGAGGAAGTGCTAGTCAAAAACCTACAATTCCAAGAAAAATATCATCTTCGAGAATTAGGATCAGATAGGATAGGCATCCGCACTTTTATTAACTTCCCACTGCTTGGCATGGCTTGTATGTGGTACGACAAAGGCAACCGTTTATCTGTCGAAACTGGTTGGCTTCCTCCCTATCTCGTCGAAGGGTGTTGGTTAGAGGATGTAAAAGCCGGAAATATAATTCGCTAAGCTTTAAAGGGAGCTAGGTCATCATTTCTGACGTTTTGTTGCGTTACACTTGGCATTATGTGTCCTTTTTAAAGATACCTAAGCCCTTTTACTCGAATAGCTTGAAGCGCTCAGACGTAGTAGTAGAAGTAGCAGAGTTTAAAATTGATTCCAAAGGACTACGTTAAAATGCAAAGTAAAGGAACAATCAAAATTGTAGAACGCAAAGCAGATCCTGAGCTGAGTGAAAGTGGAGTTTATTCTGAGAAAGAATTCATCAATAAGATATTAGAACAGCGAAAAGAAGGTCTTAAAGTCAGGCGAGAAAACTTGGTTAGTTTTGGTGATTTTGCCATTGACCAGGTTCGCTGGTATACCTGGTTTCAAACCTCACATGAAGACGAACAAATTTGTACATTACGTCTTTATGAAACTTCATTAATGGGGGCTTGTTATCATCGGCTGGCTATGTTTCCGAATGAGCCATTAACTGTTCAGATACTCGGTTATCCAGAAGTAACATGGGATGGTAAAGGTATCTTAGAAATGGGCTTCATTTGTCCTTCAATGTGGCTGGATACTTATTTTATATCGGCAATTGTGCGTGACAGGCCAAGTATGGACGTATTGGCGAACTTTCCGATTTCTCTGATGAGACAGAGCTCTACCAAAGTGGGTGAGCTGTCTTATATGTTAGTAGATGTCATTCAGTCGTTCCATAACCGCACATCGGACTACCCTGATAAACTGGTGGCCGCGATGGACGCGGCAGTTGCTCAGGGTAATGACTGGGCGTTAGAAATCGCCATGGGTATTTTGGAAACTTTTGCTGCCCTGACAACTGACATCGGTTATGACTTTGAAGAAGTATTAGTTAAAAACCTACAGTTCCAAGAGCAATACCAAATGAGGCTCGATAAGCCAGAGGACTTAATTTCTATAGAAACCTTCATCTCTTTCCCTCTGCCTGGCATGGCTTGTATGTGGTACGACAAAGGCAACCGTTTATCTGTCGAAACTGGTTGGCTTCCTCCATATCTCGTCGAAGGGTGTTGGTTAGAAGAAGTAAAAGCAGGGAAGATCACACGATAAAACCCTTTAGTTAGCAATTCAGTATAATAACGTTCAAATCGCCAAGATTAATCAGCAATCTGCAAAAATTGGTGAGTTAGCCGCGGATGACTTTGTTCGGAGTAAACGTCCTAATGCTGAGCTGCTTCATCCCAAAGATATTGGAACCTCAATTTCGAAGCCGGGCGATTTTGATATGGTTTACGAGGTGGAAGAGCCGCCACCAGGTGAAATTATAATTGTTGAGGCCAAAGGGGGGTAGCTGCCCTATGGGCAGCCGTAAGATTGGAAACGAAGCGTATCAGCAAGGGTCTAGCAAATAAGCTGAAGAAATCACTAAGCTAATGTCTGAAAACGAAGATGAAACGACAGAAAAAATAGCTGCGAAAAAAATCAGAGATGCATCAGATATAAAACTAGGAATAGCTGAGTTTAAAATTGATTAAGAAGGGTTAGTTCAACAATGCAAGGTAAAAAGCCAGCCAAAATTATAGAGCGTACAGCAAGGCCCAGGTTAGATGATAATAGCATTGCTTCTGAGAAAGATTATATCAATCGAATCTTAGATAAAAGAAAAGAAGGGCTCAAAATTAGGCGAGAGAACTTGATTAGCTTTGGAGATTATGCATTCGAGCAAGTGCGCTGGTTTACGTGGTATCAAGCTTCATGTGAAGACGAAAAAATTTGTACATTACGCCTTTATGAAACTTCGTTGATGAGTGCTTGTTATCATAGCCTTGCAATGCATCCCAATGATAAATTAACCATAAAGATCCTCGACTATCCTGAAGTAACATGGAAAGGCGAAGGTATTTTAAAAACAGGCTTCATTTGTCCTTCAATGTGGTTAGATGCCTATTTCACCTCTGTCATCGTTCGTGATAAACCCAGCATGGATGTATTGGCGAACTTTCCGATTTCTTTGATGAGACAGAGCTCAACCAAAGCGGGTGAGCTGTCTTATATGCTAGTAGACGTCATTCAGTCGTTCCACAATCGCACATCGGATTATCCTGATAAGCTGGTTGCAGCAATGGACGCAGCGGTAGCTCAAGGGGATAACTGGGCGTCGGAAATTGCGATGGGGATCCTAGAGACCTTCGCAGCGCTCACTACTAACATTGGTTATGACTTTGAGGAAGTGCTAGTCAAAAACCTACAATTCCAAGAAAAATATCATCTTCGAGAATTAGGACCAGATAGGACAGGCATCCGCACTTTTATTAACTTCCCTCTGCTTGGCATGGCTTGTATGTGGTACGACAAAGGCAACCGTTTATCTGTCGAAACTGGTTGGCTTCCTCCATATCTCGTCGAAGGGTGTTGGTTAGAGGATGTAAAAGCCGGAAATATAATTCGCTAAGATTCAAAGGGAGCTAGGTCATCATTTCTGACGTTTTGTTGCGTTACACTTGGCATTATGTGTCCTTTTTAAAGATACCTAAGCCCTTTTACTCGAATAGCTTGAAGCCCTCAGACGTAGTAGTAGAAGTAGTAGAGTTTAAAATTGATTCAAAAGGATTAAGTCAAAATGCAAAGTAAAGAATCGATCAAGATTGTAGAGCGCAAAGCAAATCCTGAACTTGACACACAAGCCATTGTGAGTAAAAAAAATTTTATAAACCGGGTTTTAGATAACAGAAAAGAAGGTCTTAAGGTCAGGCGAGAAAACTTGGTTAGTCTTGGTGATTTTGCCATCGACCAGGCTCGCTGGTATACCTGGTTTCAAACTACGCATGAAGACGAACAAATTTGTACATTACGTCTTTACGAAACTTCTTTAATGGGAGCCTGTTATCATCAACTTGCTATGAATCCCAATGAAGAATTAAGTATCCAGATACTCGGCTATCCAGAAGTGACATGGGATGGTGAAGGTATTTTTAAAACAGGCTTTATTTGTCCTTCAATGTGGCTTGATGCTTATTTTACTTCGGTGATTGTGCGTGATAAACCTAGCATGGATGTATTGGCGAACTTTCCGGTTTCTTTGATGAGACAGAGCTCTACCAAAGCGGGTGAGCTGTCTTATATGCTAGTAGATGTCATTCAGTCGTTCCATAACCGCACGTCGGACTACCCTGATAAACTGGTGGCCGCGATGGACGCGGCAGTTTCTCAGGGTGATGATTGGGCATTAGAAATCGCCATGGGTATTTTGGAAACTTTTGCGGCCCTGACAACTGACATCGGTTATGACTTTGAAGAAGTACTCATTAAGAACCTACAGTTCCAAGAGCAATACCAAATGAGGCTCGATAAGCCAGAGGGCTTAATTTCTATAGAAACCTTCATATCTTTCCCTCTGCTTGGTATGGCATGTATGTGGTATGACAAAGGCAACCGTCTATCTATTGAAACCAGTTGGCTTCCTCCTTATCTCGTCGAAGGGCATTGGTTAGAAGATGTAAAAGCAGGGAAGATCACTCGATAAATCCTTTAGTTAGCAATTCAGTAAATAATCCACCTTTCACGAGGTGGATTATATGTTTACCGATATTCAATCAACTCCATCTAGTGGATTGACTCAACAGGTTTCCTCTGTGAAAAACGCTTACAGCAAATGTTGGCAGAGTATCAGGCACAAAATAACTTTCCCCCAAGAGGTTTGCGATCAGATTTTAGAGGCAGCAAAAGAGTCATCCGTCGGAGAAGATGGCGTTCTCTCGCAAGTCAAAATCCGAAAGCCAAAAGGTAAAAAACATATCAGAAGCTCTAGTCAAAATTCCAGTCAATGAATTAATAAAACTAACGGTATCTCGCCCTTTTTGGGGGCATTAAGCGTTGGATGGGAGCCTACGAGCGATTTTTACCCAGCAGTCGGTGAAGGTGGAGTTAATCAATTTCTAGGAGAAACTAAAAGTTGGGACGATAGCTAGGTTATCCCATTACAAAGTTGAGGATAAAATGAATTTTGAAGATGATCTTGTGACTATACTCATAAATTTCAGAGATAACATTATTAATGATATGGCTCTTAAAAAGTGGGTTACTAATAATGAGTGCGATTTAAAAGCCTTGCTAGGAAAGTCAGGGCTTACTTTGAAAATAAATAATGGTGATAGAAAGGCAGTTACGTCTGTAATTGCTCAATATAGTGGCTCGGAAAAAACTTATTTTATATAAGGAGGGCCCCTTCAAAGGCTTGACCGACGTTGAGTGCTGTGAAACAGCAATTGCTATGGCAGTTTATAATGGAATTCTAAAAAAGTGCCTCAACCTCATTGGTTTCAGCCGTCCACTAAAGAGATCGGGGCCGCCGAGTTTTACGAATCTATAGGCAGTAAATCTGTTTGGAATCTGGTAATCCCAGAGCGAGCATCTAGAGGGTACTGGAAAAAATAGGTTAGATCTCTATTTTTGGCGTTCATGTTTCGTGACACATGGCATTTTATGGCTAAGACTCAACGGTATGTCACTTAACTAGGAGTTGTCCCCTAAAAAATAATGGCGTGTTTTCTTACAACCAGGAGACTACGGTATGGCCTACCTTGTAGAAGAACCCAAAACCCAGGGAAATTATTCTCGTAGACGTTAAGAGGTATTAGCCCACTAGACAGCCGTAAGGTTGGAAATATGGCATATCAGCAAGGGACAACTGAATATGCAACTGCAATTACTGATCTAATGGCTCAAAAGGACAAAGATACAACCGAATAGAAAGCGGCCAGAAGTATAAAAAGCATTGAGAAAAAAAACTCCTGTTAGATATATTCACACCGCAGCGGCTATTTCTGATGCTGTAGAGGTTTCTTCAGTTAATGTAAAGGAATTTAACGTAGAATTAGGACTGGATTAAATGTCTGATAATAAAAAGAAAGTTAGCATGAAGAGAAAGGCGGAACCTCAATTGACACCAAATGATGTCGCTGACTACCAAATGTATATCAATGAAGATTTAGATGAGCGCAAAGAGCTAATAGCAATCCGCAGGGAGAACTTAGTCGCTCTTAGCGACGACGTTTCAGAACAAGTGAGGTGGTATAGTTGCTTTCCATCTTCAATAGAAACTGAACAAATCGGAACACTTTGCCTTTATGAGGCATCATTGATGCGTGCTTTTTACCATCAACTTGCCATTAAACCAAATGAACCTCAAAGCGTTAAATTACCTGATTATCCAGAAGTAACATGGAAAGGCGAAGGTATTTTAAAAACAGGCTTCATTTGCCCCTCAATGTGGCTAGATGCGTATTTTACCTCTGTCATCGTTCGTGACAAAGCTAGCATGGATGTGTTAGCGAACTTTTCGATTTCTTTGATGAGACAGAGCTCTACCAAAGCGGGTGAGCTGTCTTATATGCTAGTAGACGTCATTCAGTCGTTCCACAACCGCACATCGGATTATCCTAATAAGCTGGTTGCAGCAATGGACGCAGCGGTAGCTCAAGGGGATAATTGGGCGTTGGAAATTGCGATGGGGATCCTAGAAACCTTCGCAGCGCTCACTACTAATATTGGTTATGATTTTGAGGAAGTGCTCGTTAAAAACCTACAGTTCCAAGAGAAATATCATCTTAGAGAATTAGGGCCAGATAGAATAGGGCTCCGCACGTTCATTAATTTCCCTCTGCTTGGCATGGCTTGCATGTGGTACGACAGAGGCAACCGTCTATCTGTTGAAACCGGTTGGCTTCCACCCTATCTTGTTGAAGGACGTTGGCTAGAAGATGTAAAAGCAGGGAAGATCACTCAATAACACCCTTTAGTTAGCAATTCAGTCTATAAGCCATCTTTCTCTTGAAATGGCTTTATATTTATGGTGGGGAGTTTGTTGTTTGCCGAACGACCAATCATTCGTGGCATTATCAGAAAACCCAAAGTTAAAAATCATATTCGATATGAATACGATTTAGACCATATTGATTGCGAGAAGAACGAAGTTACTTTTCATCGTTATATCAATCATTCAGATGGTAGTAAACGCAAAGTTCAATATGTTGTAGGTATAGAGGAAATTGTCCAAATCATCCCCTTAAATAAAACTCAAAGGAGGGGAGTGTTGCGAATTATTATGGCGGTTCTTTAAGAAGAGGTTGTGGGCTCAAGTTAAATAACGAAATAGTTGGCGGGTTACCTGAAAACCATGCTGGAAATCACCAAATTAGTATCAATATTGCTCAGGAATATCCGGTCATGCATAGAGCTACCGAACTTGATTATAACATTAACAGAGGTGCAAATGGGATTGCACTTCCAACTAATATTAAAACATCTGTCGAAATAGGCCTTCCCTGACACGTGGGTAGACATCTAAGTGCTAGGCACCAAGGTTCTCAGGTGCTTTAGTTCGACGAGAAATGAGAGCGTTGTAAACTAAGTATGGTCGTGGTTTGATCGATGATATGATTTTTGTAGATGAAATTGGAAAAACAGAAAGTAACATTAGGAATGCTCTGGAAAAGAATGAAGCTCGATCGCAATTGGATGATCCGCAATGGAAAAGTAGGAAGTAGTAATGACACTTAAAATTTGGACCAACAAGGTAGATAGAGACTCCGATTTTACTCAAGGCAAAGTAACGCAGTCTAGTGTATTAATAGGATTGAATCTGACAGGAGGCGTTGCCCTAGGAGACAAATGGCCAAAAGTTACTATTGATGTCATATCAGATGACAAGCCTGCGGATAGTTTTCTTAGTGGTCCTTTATTAATCGTGAGTCGACGGTTATCTGATTTAATTTCTAAGCACACACAAACGAGTGAAGTTGAATTCCTACCGATTGAGGTTAATTACCAAGGTAAAAGTTTTGGTGAATACTATTTTTTAAATGTTCTTGCGATTTGCGATTTACTGGATAGAAATCATTCAATATTTAGTGAGTTTGATGGAGAGGTTGATTCAATTGATCGAGTTGTCCTTAAGAAAGATATTGAAATGCAGAAAACTATATTTCAACTGGATGCTATCGAGTGGTTATTATGTGTCGATGAAAAACTGGCTGAATTAATCGAGAACAAAGATTTTTCAGGAGTGGTATTTAAGTCAGAAAGTGAATGGCGTCCTTTTTAGAGCTCCTCGGGTATTTTTTTAGCCATCTCTTACGAGGTGGCTTTTATATTTATGATTGGGAGCTTGTTAGTTGAACTGTCAATAGTGGCATTACCAATATGCAGTCAATCCTATCCAGTGGATTGACCCAACAGGCTTCTTGTGTGAAGAAGGGCTAAAACGCTTGGGTCAAATGTAGGCAGAGTATCAGGCCCAAAGCGATGTCCCCCAAGAGGTTTGCGATCAGATTTTAAACGCTGCAAAAGAGTCATCCGTCGGAGAAGATGGCAGCAGACACGAAGTGCAGTATGTTGTTGGGATTGAGGAATTTGTCAATGCGCATGTTTTTGACTCTGAGAAAGTTGGCGGAGAAGAAGGTTGCACGATCTTCACTGAAGATCTTGTGCTGAATAAAGCAGAGTATAAAAAAACTCAGAACTCTATATGAGTGATTATGAGCTAATAAAACGAAACAAAGCAAAAATTGAAGAGTGTTTGAAAGAACGTTAAGAGGCTAGGAAGGCTCGAACTGGCGAAGATGGATATAACGCTCAAATCGCCAAGATTAATCAGAAATCTGCAAAAATTGGTGAGTTAGCCGCGGATGACTTTGTCCGGAGTAAACGTCCTAATGCTAAGCTGCTTCATCCCTAAGGTAAATTTAGAAGCCGGGCGATTTTGATATGGTTTACTAGGTGGCAGAGCCGCCACTAGGTGAAATTATAATTGTTGAGGCCAAAGGAGGGAGCAGCCCGCTGCGCAGCCGTAAGATAGGTAACATGGCATATCAGCAAGGGACAACTGAATATGCAACTGTAATTACTGTTCTAATGGCTCAAAAGGACAAAGATACAACCGAATGGAAAGCGGCCAGAAGTATAAAAAGCATTGAGAAAAAAAACTCCTGTTAGATATATTCACACCGCAGCGGCTATTTCTGATGCTGTAGAGGTTTCTTCAGTTAATGTAAAGGAATTTAACGTAGAATTAGGACTGGATTAAATGTCTGATAATAAAAAGAAAGTTAGCATGAAGAGAAAGGCGGAACCTCAATTGACACCAAATGATGTCGCTGACTACCAAATGTATATCAATGAAGATTTAGATGAGCGCAAAGAGCTAATAGCAATCCGCAGGGAGAACTTAGTGTGGGCTCCAAATCGGATTCAAGGTCAGTATGATATTTATGCGTTGCGGCAGGTTGTTGATACTCTTAAAGTGACAGATAAATGTTGGGTAAACGCGGTGATATAGTTAATGCTTTAAAATTACTGGTTAAAACCGCAGCTGAGGAGATAAATATGGCAGGTGAGCATAGCGCAAAAGATGTAATGGCCGCGATTAGATCCGGTGACGTGAGTGAGGTTGAAAAAATTCTCTCAGGAGATGACAAATTACTTCATCTAATTACGCCTCTGGGTTCTTGGTTGCATATCGCAACGGAGCAAGGGCAAGATAAAATTGTAGAGCTTCTGGTGAATCTAGGTATTGATGTAAATGTTAAGGGGGGGCCTTCAGGTGTAACTCCTTTAAATACAGCTGCATATGAAGGTCATTTAGACTTACTTACCTATTTTCTAGAAAGAAATGCAGTGATGGATATATCTGAACCAGACCGCAACCCATTGTTTGCTGCGATCCATGCAGGTCATAAAAATATTGTGGAGCTATTACTAAAAGCTGGTATAGATACAAAGGTAAAATATACTGGTAACTCTATGAAAGACATGGACGCTATAGCGTTTACTTATGAGTGGGGACGCAAGGAAATCGCAGAAATGATTAAAGAGCACAATAGGCACGCTTAGTAGAAGTTAATATGGTACGACAAAGGCAACCGTCTATCTGTTGAAACCGGTTGGCTTCCACCTTATCTTGTTGAAGGGCGTTGGCTAGAAGATGTAAAAGCAGGGAAGATCACTCGATAAACTCCTTTAGTTAGCAATTCAGTATATAAGCCACCTCTCATGAGGTGGCTTTTACGTTTTGTTGAGCTATATGGTGCGCATTATGTTGGTGCACTAAAACCACATTGGTGCATTTATTAGCATGTTAAACACCATTTCAAGAATACCTAATTTTATTAAAGTTCATACAAAACAATAAATTAAAGCGTAAGTGTTAGACATATAAATTATGGAATGAGAATTGCTCTGTTAGACGCTCTATAAATCAAGTTCACCAAATTGGTGATGAGCCTAACTTTGATGCACAGGATAAGTGCGCTACAGATCAATGGAGACAATTATAATGAGTGTAACTGCCAATCAGGTACACGGCGCTGTACAAACTCTCACGCAAAGTTCCGACACACTTTTCTTACTACTTGGCGCAATCATGGTTTTTTTGATGCATGCTGGTTTCGCTTTTCTTGAAGTAGGAACCGTGCGCCAAAAGAACCAAGTTAATGCTTTAGTTAAGATATTGGTTGATTTCGGTATATCCGCCATCGCGTATTTTTTTATTGGATACTGGGTCGCTTATGGCGGCACCTTCTTTGCTGATGCTGAGACATTATCTCAAGGCAATGGTTACGAGTTAGTGAAGTTCTTTTTCTTGCTGACCTTCGCTGCAGCGATTCCCGCTATTGTTTCAGGTGGTATCGCAGAACGAGCTCGTTTTTATCCGATTCTAATCGCAACATTTTTCACTGTCGGCATCGTATACCCGTTATTTGAGGGAATGATCTGGAACGGAAACTTTGGTGTTCAAGCTTGGTTTGAAAATACCTTTGGTTATGGCTTCCACGATTTTGCAGGTTCAGTCGTTGTACATGGTGTTGGCGGCTGGATAGCGCTTGTTGCCGTCGTGTTTTTGGGCATGAGAAAAGGCAGAGTTCGAGCAGGAAAGCACACCAACTTTGCACCTTCGAATATTCCTTTTTTGGCCTTGGGAGCTTGGATCTTATGTGTGGGGTGGTTTGGCTTCAACGTCATGTCAGCTCAAACTGTGTCAGGCATAAGTGGCTTGGTGGCTATGAACTCATTGATGGCAATGGTCGGAGGCATTGTCGCGTCATTGTTGGCTGGTAAGAATGACCCTGGCTTTATTCATAACGGCCCACTGGCTGGCTTGGTTGCTGTATGTGCGGGCTCAGACTTAATGCATCCTATCGGTGCTTTAGTGACAGGTGCGATTGCTGGCGTGCTATTTGTTTATCTTTTTACCCACCTACAAAACAAAACCAAGATTGATGATGTGCTGGGTGTCTGGCCTTTACACGGTGTATGTGGCGCTTGGGGTGGTATTGCTGCGGGGATCTTTGGCCAAAGCTCGTTGGGTGGGCTAGGGGGCGTGAGCATTATCGTTCAGCTTCTAGGAACGCTTTGGGGCATTTCCATCGCTGTGCTTGGGGCGCTTGCAGTCTACGGCGCGATTAATACCAGTATGGGACTAAGGCTTTCAGAAGAAGACGAATTCAATGGCGCTGACCTAGCCATTCATAAAATATCTTCGACCAACGAGGATTGAGGCCAATATGGGAGCGGCATAAAGCCGCTCTTTTAGCAATTGTCTTTCTTGGCTTGGCCCGGAGGACAGAAATTACCATTACCTCGATGGTCATCATCATTGGTGCTGACTCTCACCTTTACATCATCGACTTCGCCTTCAACATTGGTAAGTTGACAGCCTGCCAAAGTCAGAAGCAATGTAAACGTTAGAGATACTTGTCTCATTGCTGTTCCTCTTAAATTGTAATTCTAATAGTGACCATTACGACTATGGTCTAATCCATATTACTACTGTTGCTATTCTTTCAGTGTTAAGCTAATGAAAAAACAGCAAGGATGAGTTATGAATTTCCCTTATAGAAATATTGTAGTACTTACTGGTGCAGGTATCTCGGCCGAATCTGGTATTCAAACATTTCGTGCGCAAGATGGCCTATGGGAGAATCACCGTATCGAAGATGTAGCAACGCCTGAAGGGTTTGCTCGCGATCCGGACCTTGTTCAAGATTTTTACAACCAACGCCGCAAGAAACTTCAAGATAATGCGATAAAGCCTAATGCAGCGCATGAAGCATTGGGTCGTTTAGAGGCTGAGTTAGAAGGTAAAGTGACGGTCATCACTCAAAATATAGACAACCTTCACGAACGAGGCGGCAGTCAGAATGTGATTCACATGCATGGTGAGTTGCTCAAGGCCCGCTGTAGTGAATCTAACCAAGTAGTAGAGCACAATGAGGACATTAAGACCGGCGAGCTTTGTCACTGTTGTCAGATCCCTTCACAAATGCGACCACATATTGTTTGGTTTGGTGAAATGCCATTGCGAATGGGGGATATCTACGCGTCATTAGAAGAAGCAGATTTGTTTATTTCTATTGGGACTTCTGGCGTTGTGTATCCCGCAGCAGGTTTTGTTCATGATGCAAAAATGCACGGCGCACATACCATTGAAATTAACCTAGAACCTAGTGCGGTAGAAAGTGAATTTGAGGAAAAACGCTACGGAAAAGCAAGCGTTGAGGTTCCAAAATTAGTTGACGAGATACTGGCTCTAGAAGGAAAAGAAAGAGCGTAATAACTTCAACAGGAAGAGTTTTTGTCTTGTCATTAAGAACAAAAAAGCGGCTCATGAGCCGCTTTTTCATATCTTTAAAACTAACGAATTAGTTGTTCACTTTTAGCTTTTGGAAGTACTCATCGTACATTACGCTCGCTTCGCCAACTTCATCTTGCCAAGTACCGCTGTCCATCACTTCTTGTGGTGGGAAGATGCTTGGATCATTAGCAAATTCTTTCGGTAGCAGATCGTGTGCCGTTTTAACTGGCGTAGGATAACCAATCTCAAGTGCAATCTTAGCTGCGTTCTCAGGGCGCAGTAAGAAGTCAATCATCTTATGAGCCGCATCAACGTTCTTCGCACCAGCTGGAATTGCTAGGCTGTCCATCCAGAAGATAGTGCCTTTTTCTGGCCAGATGATGTCGATGTTCGCGCCTTCTTGACGAGCCATGTATGCAGAACCGTTCCAAAGCATGCCTAGTGAAACTTCACCCGCAAGGTAAGGGTTTGCAGGAAAATCTGAGTTAAATACTAATACGTTTGGCATTAGCTTTTTCAGTTCTTCGTAAGCGGCTTTGATTTCTTCTGGGTTAGTCGTGTTTGGTGAGTAACCAAGCTTAGTCAATGCAATGTGGAATACTTCGCGAGAATCATCCATCAGCATTAGTTGACCTTCCCACTTGCTATCCCAGAAATCATCCCATTTAGAAACCGATGACTTGTCTAGCATGTCAGCATTGATACCAATACCGGTCGCACCCCAAATGTATGGGATAGAGTAGTTGTTGTTCGGATCGAACGGTTTGTTTAGGAAGTTAGTATCAAGATCGGCAAAATGAGATAATTTCTCTTTGTCGATCTGTTGTAGCATGCCTTCTTTACGCATTTTAGAGACGAAATAGGTAGACGGTACTACCAAGTCGTAACCAGAACCTTGAGTTTTTAGTTTTGCATACATACTCTCGTTAGATTCGTATGTAGAGTAAATAACTTTGATTCCAGTTTCTTTTGTAAAGTCTTCAAGAACTTCGTTTGGAATGTATTCCGACCAGTTGTAGAAATACAGTTCTTGATCAGCAGCCATTGCAGGGGTAGCGATGAGCGTCGCTGCACATAGAGCGCTTGCGTAGAATTTACTTTTCATTTGTTTTCCGTTTTGTTTCGCGATTGGACAAGTCAATACTAGTTGGAGTTATCAATTTGAGCCAAATCACAGTAAGCACAAATATGTTCATTTAGCTTGAATATCGTTGTCTCCTTGTTATGAGACGATAAATCTATGATACCAAGACAAATAAACCTAGCAACGCGCGATTATATCAGCCTAAGACAAAAATAGGCAGCGTATTGCTGCCTATTTTCCTATGGTTGATGACTTGTTACACAAGCTAGATTATTGTCCCGCTTTCAGATTGAGGAAATAATCTTCGTACTTAACGGTTAGATCACCAACCGCATCTTGCCATTCAACGCGGTCAAGGTCTTCTTGAGAAGGGAACAGTGGGGCAACGTCTTTAAACTTAGCATTCGATTCTTCCACCGCCGTTAGGTAGCCAGTATCACGAGAGATTTGCTCTGCGATTTCTGGGCGCAGTAGGAAGTCAATCATCTTGTGAGCGGCTTCTACGTTCTTCGCACCGGAAGAGATAGCGAAGTTATCAACCCAGCCGATACCGCCTTCTTTAGGAAAAACGAGTTTAAG
Source organism: Vibrio sp. 1288 (assembly GCF_033344475.1). Taxonomy (NCBI): domain Bacteria; kingdom Pseudomonadati; phylum Pseudomonadota; class Gammaproteobacteria; order Vibrionales; family Vibrionaceae; genus Vibrio; species Vibrio sp. 1288. The sequence continues at coordinate 7,485 of NZ_JAWPOX010000009.1, read as the reverse complement.
GTTCAGGCCTTCACTTTGTGCCGCTGCGGCGCTACCGTTCCAAAGCATACCAACGCCCACTTCACCAGACATGTAAGGTGCGCCAGGGTTGTCAGAGTTGAAAACTAAAACGTTAGGCATCAACTTTTGTAGCTCAGCGTACGCTTCATCGATTTGCTTAGGGTCTTTTGAGTTACCTGAGTAGCCAAGTTTACGCAGAGCGATATGGAACACTTCACGAGTGTCGTCCATCAACATTACTTGACCTTCAAGCTCAGGCTTCCATAGGTCAGCCCAGCTTTGGAAGTCGTTTGGATCGTACATATCTGCGTTAACCGCTAGGCCTGTAATCGCAACAACGTGTGGGATAGAGTAGTCGTTACTTGGATCGTAAGGCTTGTCTAGGTAGTTTTTATCTAGGTTGCCGAAGTTTTTCAGCTTAGTCTTATCGATCTTTTGTAGCATGCCTTCGTCACGCATCTTCGCCACGAAGTACGTTGAAGGTACTACTAGGTCATAACCTTGGTTATGGGTTTTTAGCTTTGCATACAAAGTTTCGTTCGACTCGTAAGTCGAGTAGATCACTTTGATGCCAGTTTCTTTAGTAAATTGCTCTAGGATATTACTGTTGATGTAAGGACCCCAGTTCATAAATACTAGTTCTTTATCATCCGCTGTCGCTGTACCAGAGAACAGAGAAAGCGCACATGCACTACCAGCTAATAGAGTAGCCCATTTTTTCATTGACGTTAGCTCCAAACCAAACGTTGTCCAATTTTGGACGATAGATAGAAAAACAGAATGGCATGTAACCATTCTGTTTCGTGATGTTAACAGGTGCGGATTCTACTTCACTTTTTCTCTTGCTAGCAACTGAGAAATTACTACCAAGACCAAAGAAACAATCAACATCACCGTTGCTAGGGCGTTCACTTCCGGTGAAATGCCCACCTTAACCATGGAGTAAATCTTCAATGGTAAGATTTCGTATGTTGGACCCGTTACAAACGAGCTGATGATCACATCGTCCAAAGACAGGGTAAAGCTCAGTAGCCAACCTGCAGCAACCGCTGGTTTAGCAAGAGGAAGGATGATCTGTTTCAAGATTACCCATTCGCTTGCACCAAGGTCTTTTGCAGCTTCCAACATTTTCACATCAAAGCCATTTAAGCGGCTGTACACTGTTACCACAACGAATGGTAGACAGAAGGTGATGTGAGCAATCAATAGAGTAAAGAAGCCAAGCTGCGCGCCTAATACTAGGAACAGAGCAAGCAATGAAATCGCCATAACAATATCTGGAGACATCATCACGACAAACAGCATGCCGTTTACCGCACCTTTACCTTTGAACGAGTAACGGAATAGGGCAACGGCCGTTAAGCTACCAATGATGGTTGCTGCTGTCGCTGAGAATACCGCTACGTTCAATGAATGCCATGCAGCTTGCATTAGGCTGTCGTTATTTACTAAGGTTTCGTACCATTTCGTGGTGAAACCACCCCATTTCATACCAAATTTGTTGGCATTAAATGAGTTAACAATTAAGACGATGATTGGCAGATACAAAAATGCATACACCAGCGCCATAAAGCTAAATCTAACTGTGCGTCCCATTAGTCTAGCTCCACTTTCTTATTCAATAGTTTGCCTGCTCTGTAGTAAGCGTAAAGCATCACAGCCATTGCGAAGGTGAGGGCGATACTGGTCGCAGCACCAAATGGCCAGTCACGAGCGTTCAATACTTGGCTCTTAATAACGTTACCAATCAGTAGGTTCTTCGCACCACCAAGAAGGTCAGAGATGTAGAACATACCTAGTGCTGGTAGCAGAACCAACAAACAACCACCGATAATGCCAGGCATTGTAAGAGGTAGAATCACTTTCGTAATGGTTTGGAACTTGTTCGCACCAAGATCTTTCGCCGCCTCGATATAAGTGTTGTCCAACTTCTCGATTGCCGAGTAAAGCGGCAGAATCATAAATGGAAGCAGGATGTACACAAGACCAATCATTACTGCTGTTTCGGTGTACATAATACGTAATGGCTTATCGATGATTTCCATCGCCATTAATGATTTGTTCAAAATACCTTGTGTACCCAGAACAATCTTCAGGCCGTAAGTACGGATAAGAGAGTTTGTCCAAAAAGGTACGATAACTAAGAACAACATGAATGGGCGCCATTTCTCTGGCATTTTCGCTATGATGTAAGCAAATGGGTAACCAATTACTAAACACAACAACGTCGCCACAATCGCCATGTAGAACGAGTGCATCAGCACTTTCGCATACAAGGGGTCGAGTAGACGTAAGTAGTTGTCGAAAGTAAATGTCATTTCGATTAAGTTTGCTTCATCACGCGTTAAGAAACTCGTACCGATAATCATCACATTTGGTACCAACACGAAAAGTGTTAACCAACCGACGATTAAGGTAATGATCGCGTTTTGAAGATTAATCTTCTTGCTTATCATTGAGGACTACCTCCCAACTCTCAACCCAAGTGATAGCGACTTTCTGGCCAAGTGAGTGGTCCACATCAGGATCATCTTCGTTAAAGAATTCGCTAACCATTACACGCATGCCTGAATCCAATTGGATAACGGAATCAAGCGTCATACCTTTATAGGTACGCTCTGTTACGTGACCTACGATGCCTTTTTCTTCAGACTCTTTGATCTCTTCGATACGTAAGTCTTCTGGGCGAAGTAGTACTTGCAGTTTTTCACCTGCTTGCGCTTCGTGATCGTAGTAAACAACAGACTCGACACCTTCGATTTCTGCACGGATACGTTTCTCGTCGATACGCTCTAGCATGGTTGCGTTGAATACGTTGATCTCACCGATAAAGCGAGCAACAAATAGGTTCTTCGGCTCTTCGTAAATCTCACGTGGAGAACCATCCTGCTCGATAACACCGTCGCGCATAACAATAATGCGGTCAGACATCGATAGGGCCTCTTCCTGATCGTGCGTAACGAAGATAAAGGTAATACCAAGTTGACGCTGAAGCTGTTTAAGCTCGATTTGCATTTGCTTACGCAGTTTGTAATCAAGTGCAGATAGAGATTCATCTAGCAGCAGTACTTTTGGTTTGTTAACAACCGCACGCGCAATGGCGATACGTTGTTGCTGACCGCCAGAAAGCTGATGAGGCTTACGCTGAGCCATTTTTTCTAGGCGCACCATGCGTAGCGCTTCCATTACTCGTGGTTCAATGTCCGCAGTAGGCGTTTTCTGCATACGAAGACCAAAAGCGACATTCTCATATACGGTCATGTGTGGAAACAATGCGTAACTTTGAAATACCGTGTTGACGTGCCTTTGCTCTGCAGGAACCTGTGTTACATCCTGGTCATCCAAAATAATTTGACCGTTATCTGCCGTTTCAAAACCTGCAATCATGCGTAAAACTGTTGTCTTACCACAACCAGAAGGCCCGAGAATCGTCAGAAATTCACCATGATTAACATCCAGATTTAAATTACCGATGATTTCCTTACCATCGAAACTTTTACTAATACCAGATAAACGAATAACTGGCTTTCCTGCTTGCGGTTTTGCGTTCAACGTCTGTATTTCCCCCACGTTCAAGCCGGGATTATCCCAGCTGATGTGACACTAACCATTCACTTTTGAGGCGCGCATCATAATAACCAAAAGTGTGAAATTAAAGCATTTTCTTATCTTGAAACAGAAATAATTTTGCAGGAAAAAGCCATCATTCCTTACCATACTGTTTTTATGAGATTAATTGGCATCTAGACACAGTTTGATAGCACTAAACTTTGTTCAACAATTGTTTCAATTTCATGACCTTGAAAGTGGTTAATTATCAACCATACAGTTGAGATTGCAAGGATTGTAGGTGAGTTGTGATGTTAGATGTGGAAAGATTTCTTTATAATGACGATTACATTAATTGACTGGAATTCCAGTCAAAATTTTACAAGTTAGTCTTGGATAAACTATGAACGACGATTTTGAGAAAGATTTCAATCTTGGGGGGAGTGTAGAGCGAGCTTTGTCTGGCAACTACGAGCTTAAAGCTGGCGTGGTTTTTAACGAAGCTTGGCGAGCAACCATCCAGCACTTTTTATCATTTTCTCCTGCCATTATTGTATTGCTTTTTGTCCAGTTAGGTATTTTCTATATTGCATTAAAACTGCAGTTGGGCGATTTGAGCGTTATTCTTGATGCATTTGAGAACCCAGAGTCGTTCACAAACGATATTGTGTCTTCTATTTATGTCGCGAATTTCAGTTATGAGGTGATTAGCGCACCAATTTATGCGGGGATCAGCTTGATGGCTATGAGCCATGTCGCCGGCCTGAAGACTAAGTTGCGCCATGTTGGAAAGGGGTTGCAGTTCACCATTCCTGTTATTCTAGCAACGCTCATGAGCTTAATGCTACAAGGTGTGGTTGGTATGATTTTTCCTTTACTGTCGCTGTATCTTTCCTTGGCATTTAGTCACTCTATTTTGTTGATTTGTGAGAAAAGGGTGCCACCAATGCAAGCGTTGCTGTTATCACTTCGCGCAATCAACAAGAAGATTTTTGTGGTCGCGGGGCTTTACTTAGGCGTGATGTTAATGTTTATTATTGCAGCAATGTTCTACGGTATTGGCTTGATTTTTGTGCTGCCATTCTTCTTCCATTTGAAAGGCATACTCTACCGCGAAATGTTTGGAATTAAGCTTAAGATCGTTACAACACAGAAAAACGATAATGATCACGATGGTAACTCACAGGTGTTTGATGCCTAATTCTTTGAAATCAATAAGTTTACGAGTGGCGGCAACCTGTATAGCCGCCACTTTTATTTCTATAGGCCCATATTTACACTACGAGAAACAGTTTAAATATGTGGAAAATCCTGACGTACTCTCTGGCAAGATTAAGCATGTCGATTTATCACACTTGCCATACATCGGTGATATCCCAGACTTCAATTCAATAAAAGATACGAAAGAGAAAAAAGCTGCTTTTTTTGATTTTTTAAGGCCTAAAATTGCTCTTGAGAATCAACGAATTCGTCATGAGCGGGCCTTTCTTACCTCTTTAAAGGTGGGACAAGTGACGCAAGAACAACAAGAGTATGCTCAGCGGTTATCATCTCTGTATTCGTTGCCCTTGAGTAACGATAAGATTGATCAAGCATGGCTAGACGAGATGCTTGTGCGAGTGAACGTCTTACCTGAAGCCTTGGTTCTAACTCAAGCGGCAAATGAATCTGCGTGGGGCACTTCTCGTTTTGCTACTCAAGCAAACAACTTGTTCGGCCAATGGTGTTATAAAAAGGGCTGTGGAATTGTTCCAGCGCAACGTGGCGCTAACAAAGTTCATGAAGTTGAAAAATTCGATTCTGTACAACAGTCTGTTCATGGCTACTTTATGAATGTTAATCGAAACCCAGCGTATGCAGACCTGCGTGAAATCAGAACATCTCTGGCTGAAAAGAACAAGGGCTTGTTAACGGTTGCAACCGCGTCAGAGTTAACGCATGGGTTGCTAGCCTATTCTGAACGTGGCATCGCCTATGTACACGATCTTCGCGCTATGATTCGTCATAACAACGCCTACTGGACGCAATAAAATAACGGATAAAATGAAAAAGTTAAGCCTAAGTCTGTTGGGAAGTGCGGCGCTAATTCTTGCATCGCCGATAACCCAAGCTCAAGAGTACATGTTCACGTACTCAAAGTTATATACTCAACTAAAAAACAACAATAAAGAAGGGCATGACGATGTGAAAGTTGGTGTCTTTTTTGTGGACGCAAAAACTAAACAAATTTGTATGATAGAAAAAGCTTGGATGGAAAAAGAAGAGCACTATGAAGAGTTTGTTATCCCTGCTTCACAAGAGTTGCCTTTACCTGTTGATAAAAACTTAAAGTCAGCGAATCCGTTGGTTTTTGTCGATACCCCAAAAGATACACGTTGCGATTACTCACTTGTCGTGATGACCAAAGAACCATTACAGGGTAACGTTTCTTACGACCAACTTAAGCCTCTTCTACCTCAAATGCAGACGATGCTGGAAGATTTAGGCGGTATGTTTGCGGGTTGGTTTACACCGGAGGTTCAAGGTGTGACGATGGAGTTTGCAAATCAACTGAATGATAAAGTGATTTTCTCAAACGGAACCGAAAAGCCAATTGTCAATGGCAAGATACAAGTCGCACTAAGTGAAATAGGGCAAGGTGGCACAATGACACTACCAGAACCGACGATGCGAGTGTTACCTTATCTACCTAACGCAAAGAAATGAACACTGAACGTTTAGAAAGGGCTGCAATCGCAGCTCTTTTTTCATTTGTGACCGTAACTAAAGTATCTTTCACACTCTTTTCTTAAAGACTCAATAAGACAAGCATTTAATCCTGTGTAAAAAGCTCGTATAATCCACGCCCCAAAGAAACCCATGTTAGGAAGTCCTAGTCGATTTATCGGCGATGTGAGAGCCCGCAATGAACCAAATAGATACAAGAAAAGAAACCCTAGAATTCAACAAGCTTCAGAAACGCCTGAGAAGACATGTTGGAAATGCCATTACTGATTACAACATGATCGAAGAAGGCGATGTTGTGATGGCATGTATTAGCGGTGGTAAAGATTCATTCGCGATGCTTGATATCCTGTTGAATCTTCAAAAAGCTGCGCCAATCAAATTTGAAGTGGTTGCAGTAAACCTAGACCAAAAACAACCGGGCTTCCCTGAGCACATTCTGCCAGAGTATTTCGAAACACTGAATATCCCTTACTATATTGTCGATAAGGACACGTATTCCGTCGTAAAAGAGAAGGTACCAGAAGGCAAAACCACTTGTGGTCTTTGTTCACGCCTGCGACGTGGTACGCTGTATTCATTTGCAGAGAAGATTGGTGCAACTAAGCTTGCGCTAGGTCATCACATGGATGACATCGTCGAAACAATGTTCTTGAACATGTTCCACGGCTCTCGCCTTAAAGCGATGCCACCAAAGCTACGCTCTGATGATGGTCGTAACGTGGTCATTCGTCCATTGACTTACTGTCGTGAAAAAGATTTGATCAAATACGCTGAGCACAAGGATTTCCCAATAATTCCGTGTAACCTTTGTGGCTCTCAAGAGAACCTTCAGCGTCAATCTATAAAAGCAATGTTGATTGAATGGGATAAGAAGACGCCAGGGCGTGTGGAAGCAATTTTTAAATCAATTCAAAACGTAAGCCCAAGCCAACTAGCAGACCGCGAATTGTTCGACTTTGTTAACTTACCGCTAGATCGTGAAGGTAACCGCGAAGAGTATGAATTTAATGAGGCTGTCGTTTCTTCGACGAATATTGATGAATCAATGTTCATCGATGTTACGAACATCTAACTCGTAAAAAAGGAGGTCAATTAGACCTCCTTTTTTGTACCCAACGCTTTAACTGTTCCCAAGTAAATTACCACCTTCTAAAGAAGGTGGCTTTGTGTGAGCCCCCTAAAAGGGGGCCTTTGTTTAGTCCAGCGCCA
>NZ_JAWPOX010000099.1:0-1345 GCF_033344475.1 Vibrio sp. 1288 | reverse complement strand
TCGATTGTAGCTTTTGATAAAACATCACCAGCTCCCCTTCTCGCAGAATTGAAGTCAAACGCTTCTGAGCCGATGATTTGTTAATACTGTATATGTTTGAATCTTTCACGCTATTAAGCAGAGACTTAAACAGCGATTGTTCAATACCATTCAAAGCATTATTCAGCCCGAATTGACTCGCGTGTTTGCCAGCATAAGCAAGATAAAAAGGTCGATAGATCAATACTCCTGCCACGATCACTATCAGTTGAAGTATTGTGCCTTGGATATGATTTCCCATTGCTACATATCCACTGATCAACGGCGGCGTCATCCAGTTCACGATCTTCTCGACAGGATCAATCATACCCGACGCAATGCTCGCATAAGTGATCACGAAGCTCACCAAAGGCACCAGAACAAATGGGATGATGAGAATAGGGTTAAAGATGATCGGCAAACCAAACAGCAACACTTCATTAATGTTGAACATCACCAATGGCGCAGCCGCCAACGCCAACATGATGTGGTTGCGCTCTCTGGCAAAAATCAGGATACATAGAAGCAAACAGACGCTGTTTCCCGAGCCGCCCATAGACAAAAAGGCGTCGTAAAAACCTTGGCTGATAACGTTAAGCGACGCTTCGCCAGCTTGCCAAGCAGCCATGTTGGCTTCGGTCGCAGCGTATATCTGCTGCTTGATGGCAAACAACATGTTGTGAGCATTGATGCCCGTCGCCCCTAGCAACCCCAAAACGGTTTGATAGATTAAACCGCCTTCAAGCGTTAAAGGATCAACGCCGATACTGCGCACTGCACCACTAAACCACACCATGATCGCCGCAGTAACGTGAGACAGGCTTACCGCGACAAGAACAAATACGAAAAAGTGCAAAACGTCTTTAAACAGCCGAGAAGTAAAGTCCAGTGCTTGGGGTTCAAGCAATTGAATTCTCAAATGTTTGCAGTACAAATACGACATCATGGCGCTGATCAGCGCCAGCAGAGAGTTATTGGGCAACGTATACGTCGCGGATAAGCTTTCATTTTCTATCGACACCAAATAAAACATGATCAGCGAATAAATAATAAGCACCACACTCGATACATTGGCTTTGTGCGACAAATAATATGCAGCAACCACGCAAAATGTCGTGGGATATAGGTTGATCAAAATGTCGGAAAGGTGGAAAAGCAGTAAGGAAACATCACCCAAGCCCGCCACTCGAAATGCGTGACCAAGTAGAATAGCCAGCGCGTTGGATAATGTCAGTGGGAGAAGCAGTAACGCGATTGAAGCTAAGTCTGTTAAGTAAGATTTAGACCCAGCTCGCCATTGCTCTGCGATTACAGCCAGACGCTGAAA
>NZ_JAWPOX010000995.1:0-546 GCF_033344475.1 Vibrio sp. 1288 | reverse complement strand
CAATCCCCAAATCGCGGACTACGACCACTATGATTTTCCATTCCCCCTCACCACTCCAAACCACTTCGATGTTGTCTGGCACGCTCCAAGTGACACCAGCGCCATTGCTCAGGTACGTGCGATCTTGCCAGTGACGATGCACATCTTCCGCGTGAGTTGTATCTTGGTCAGCCATCACATCGGCAATCACTTCACCCGGAACACGCCCAACTACCTCGGCGTAGACATACACAACAGGCTTGAGGTTTTTATGGAAAATCGGTTTGTCCGCTGCGCGTTTCACAAAATGACCGACTTCAGACAACTGCACGATAGGCTGAGGAGCATCCACAACCGCCCCATTGGATTCTACTTTTGCAATGCCCGGACGGCCTCGCACATAAAGTTGCTCTAGTTGATTAAGGTTATCTCTGTCTTCGCGTCGGAGCTGCACTTCGATAGGTAGTGGGTCCACTTCTCTTGGATCGGCGATATAACCGAGCACTTTGGCGTTCGCGGCGGTAATAAGCGTGTTATTGATATCAGCAACAGAAACACCAGACAGCG
>NZ_JAWPOX010000994.1:0-546 GCF_033344475.1 Vibrio sp. 1288 | reverse complement strand
TAGCTCTTGAATTTCAGAGATGTTCATCGTTTTCTTTTCAGTAGTCAAAGTCGTCTTCCTATATCAATTCTCTTAACCAAGATGGCAAGGCAGCGGCAAAGGCCGCAAACTGGGAAATGCCTGCAAAGTGTATACCAGCTTGATAATAAATCTACTAATAGCGCGTCATTATAGAAGAAAAAGACCCGCATTTCGCGAGTCTTTGTTCAGAATATGGAACTAAGATTCTTCTTTCTGCTCCAGCTGTTTTTCAACAGCTTTCAAGCGTTTGTTCATCTCGTCAATACGGTGAACACGAGTTGCCGTCTTGCGCCATTCTCGGTTCGTCTGTAATGGGATACCTGATGAATAAAGACCCTTTTCTTCGATACTGCGCATTACCATGCCCATACCGGTGATGGCAACACCATCTGCGATAGTGATGTGGCCATTTAGAACCGACGCGCCGCCGATCTGACAGTACTTACCAATTTTAGTACTGCCGGCGACAATAGTACCACCTGGCATCACGGTACCATATCCGATCTGCACGTTATGTGCGATTTG
>NZ_JAWPOX010000993.1:0-546 GCF_033344475.1 Vibrio sp. 1288 | reverse complement strand
TTGTCGAAGACTTATCTCAAGAGATGAAAGCTTGTGGCATTAATGCCGAAGTAAGTGGTCGTCCTAAACACATCTACAGCATTTGGCGAAAAATGCAGAAGAAGAGTTTGGCGTTTGATGAATTGTTTGATGTGCGTGCAGTACGTATCATCGCCGACAAACTGCAAGATTGTTACGCTGCGTTAGGTGTGGTTCATACCAAATACAAGCACTTACCGAGTGAGTTCGACGACTACGTTGCAAACCCAAAACCAAATGGTTACCAATCGATTCACACCGTGATTCTTGGCCCTGAAGGCAAAACCATCGAGATTCAAATTCGCACCAAGCAAATGCACGAAGAATCTGAGTTGGGCGTTGCCGCGCACTGGAAATACAAAGAAGGTGCGAGCAGCCGCAGTGGTTACGATGAGAAAATTACCTGGCTGCGTAAACTGTTGGATCGGCAAGAAGAAATGTCCGATTCTGGTGAGATGTTGGATGAGCTCCGAAGCCAAGTCTTCGATGACCGCGTCTACGCATTTACACCTCGCGGCGATGTTGTCG
>NZ_JAWPOX010000992.1:0-547 GCF_033344475.1 Vibrio sp. 1288 | reverse complement strand
AAGCGCTAAAAGGTCACCGTGTGGTGGGTGGTATGCGCGCATCGATTTACAATGCAATGCCGCTAGAAGGTGTGCAAGCGTTGGTCGACTTCATGAAAGAGTTCGAGCAAAACTACGGATAGAACACAAATTGAATGAGTTAAAAGCGTCGCAATTGCGGCGCTTTTGTTTATGTGCGTAACCAATTGAATGGAAGATTCTAAAGAACGAATTGCAGGATAGAGGATATGAACAAGCTGAATGTGGAAGTACTTAAAAAACAATTCCCACTTGTAGAGCAACTGATCAACCTAGATGAAGTTTGCTGGTTTAATCCCAACGTGACCTCGCTTGAAGAAGGTTTGCCACACGTCGGATTGAACGCAGAAGATATTCATGTCGCGAGTGCAAGGCTCAAGCGCTTTGCTCCTTATCTTATGAAAGCTTTTCCTGAAACCAAAGCCGCTTCTGGTCTCATTGAGTCGCCTGTAGTGGACATTTCAAAGATGAAAGCGGCTTTGGAAACTCAGTACAACGTCCCAATATTCGGCCGCCTTATGCTCAAGCT
>NZ_JAWPOX010000991.1:0-547 GCF_033344475.1 Vibrio sp. 1288 | reverse complement strand
CTTCAATGCTGTACAGCGAAGAGAATTAGCCGCCAACCGCGATGCGCTTCATATCCGTCATATAGCCACGTAGTTCTTCGCCAATGTATTCCACTGGGTGGTTACGGATAGTCTCGTTCACTGCGATAAGAGTCGCGTTATCCACTTGGTTAGACGTTTCGCCTAAACCTTTACCAATAACCTCTGTACCAACAGAAGGCATGAATTTCTCACGTAATAAAGGCGTTGCTACGTTAGCAAATAGGTAGTTACCGTATTCAGCCGTATCAGAGATAACCACGTTCATCTCATATAGACGCTTACGTGCGATAGTATTAGCAATCAACGGAAGTTCATGTAGAGACTCGTAGTACGCTGATTCATCGATGATTCCAGAAGCTGTCATCGCTTCAAATGCCAGTTCAACCCCAGCACGAACCATTGCAATCATTAGAATGCCGTTGTCAAAGTACTCTTGCTCAGAAATCTCAACGTCCGTTTCTGGGTAATTTTCAAATGCAGTTTCACCAGTTTCTGCACGCCATCCTAGAAGATTTTTATCATCATT
>NZ_JAWPOX010000990.1:0-548 GCF_033344475.1 Vibrio sp. 1288 | reverse complement strand
TCAGTCAAACGCATCACCACACGATTATTCGCTGCGACCTTCTGATGTAAAAAAAGTCGCGTCTGCGGATTTGGTGATTTGGTATGGTCATGATTTGGAACCGGTTCTTGAAAAAGTCGTATCAAATAGATCTAGTACACTGACGCTAAGCGAAGTACCAAATCTAGCGCTTCGTGAGTTTGATAGTGAGCATTCGCATGATCACGACGGTCATAACCACGGTAGCCACGACCCGCACTTTTGGTTGGGTATTAAACCGGTTAAACAGGTCGCCCAAGCTGTTGTGAACAAATTGGCGGAAATCGATCCAGCTAATGCGAAAACGTACAGCAACAATCTTGTTAAATTTGAAGAACAGCTTGCGGCTAAAGATAAGGAAATAGAGCAGCAGTTAGCACCAGTGAAGAACCAAGGATACTTCGTTTTCCATGATGCGTACGGTTATTTTGAAGAGCGTTACCAGTTAAATAATCTAGGACACTTTACGGTGACTCCCGACCGAAAGCCGGGAGCCAAGACGCTAATTCAGATCAGAAAAAACCTAGGCT
>NZ_JAWPOX010000989.1:0-549 GCF_033344475.1 Vibrio sp. 1288 | reverse complement strand
TCACATGCTTCGATGCGTGATGATTTCGATATTACAGTCAAAGAGATTGACACTCTGGTTGAAATGGTTAAAAACGTGATTGGCGAGCAGGGCGGCGTACGTATGACTGGTGGTGGTTTCGGCGGTTGTGTAGTGGCATTGGTTCCGCAAACGCTGGTTGACGAGGTGAAAGCAACCGTTGAATCTAAGTATGAAGCTGCGACGGGCCTGAAAGAATCAATTTACGTTTGTCAGGCAAAAGAAGGCGCTGGTCTTGTTGAAGTCTATAAGTGCAACAGGTAAGTTACTAAGTAAAGCCAGCTTGCAAACGCTGGCATAGTTCAATCTGGGAAAAGAACAACAAAGAGAAATGTTCACGATTTTATGAAGTTCGATTAGGCTGAACGTGATTTAGCCAGTCGTTAATTGAGAAGGAACAACAGAAACCATCTATTTCGGAGTTGTTATCAACATCATCAAAAAGATAAAGTTGAAGTTGCCCATTATCAGTTATATTTCTAAAGTGAGATTTATTGAGAGCAAACACTACGTTTAAAATGTCTTCCTCAC
>NZ_JAWPOX010000988.1:0-549 GCF_033344475.1 Vibrio sp. 1288 | reverse complement strand
AAGAAAGATGGCTACGATGAAAACTTTTCTGCCGCGGTGAACATCACCTCTTGTCCATCGGGTTTATTGATCCCGCCAAGTAACACCCTGATCGTGTTCTCGTTAGTCTCTGGTGGTACCTCTATCGCGGCGCTGTTCCTTGCCGGTTACATTCCGGGCATTTTGATGGGTCTGAGCATCATGGTGGTGGCTGGGATCATCGCCAAACGTCGTGGTTACCCAATTGCTGCTCGCCCAACGCTAGCGATGGTTTGGGATACATTTCTAAAAGCGGCGCCTTCACTGGCTCTGATTGTGGTCATCATGGGTGGCATCATCGGCGGTATCTTTACGGCTACCGAAGCCTCTGCCATCGCCGTGGTCTACACCTTTGTTTTGGCGGTGTTGGTGTATCGCGAAGTGAAATGGCGAGATCTTCCTAAGATCATTTTGGAATCTGCCGTCACCACATCGATTGTTTTGCTGTTGGTTGGCGCGTCTATGGGCATGTCTTGGGCGATGGCAAATGCCGACATTCCATACATGATTGCCGATGCGCTACTGGCGATC
>NZ_JAWPOX010000987.1:0-550 GCF_033344475.1 Vibrio sp. 1288 | reverse complement strand
CATCGCCTACACGAGTCGTCGCCAATCAACACCGTTTCCGTTTACCGCAGTTTGTCATTGCCAGAAAGTCTGGGCGCTTTTGGAAGTTGCGCGACAAGATTTTTGAAGATGAACTTAAATAACGCTCGATTCGCACCAGTGATTTTGCCAAGAGCAAAGTGAATGTGACTGAACCGACAGTTCACACGATGATTCACTTTCTGTTCATGTACAGCTAGATATAATTTTGCCAACTCTTCAGAAAAGGTTTTGCTATGTATAAACCAGTGACTTCTCAAAATCTTGCGTTGTTTTTCAGCCTCGCCCCGATGCTGCTTTCTGCACCAAGCTTCGCGCAGCAAAATGATATTTACACCACGCAAAATGGCCACGCCATCGTGCAAGATGTCGAAAAGCCCGGCACACGTATCGAATTTGATGAAGACCAAGATGAGGTCTACCGCGCCGTACAAAAAGGCTACATTCGTCCCTTCTCTGAGCTTTACGCGGCCGTCGAAAATGACCTTTATGGTCGCATCATCAAAGTCGAGCTTGAAGAAGATGACAATGA
>NZ_JAWPOX010000986.1:0-550 GCF_033344475.1 Vibrio sp. 1288 | reverse complement strand
ACTGACCAAGGAGAGAGCTGACTGGCTTTATCCACTAAGGTGAAGTCAAAAGCGCGTGGGCGTAAGTCACCTTCCCACTCACACCAACCGGTTGGCGCATGTGGATGATGAAAATGTGCCGCAGGGCCGAAGAATCCACTTCGGCCAGCTTCACGTTCATAAATTGCCTCATCCGGGAAATCCGCATGTGCTTGTTTAGAGCACACTCCCTCCCGATGCGGAAATGTGATCCATTTATGCATCGCTTAGTACTCCTCGGCGAATTTGATCTTCTTCAATCGATTCAAAGAGCGCTTTGAAGTTACCTTCACCAAAGCCTTCGTTGCCTTTGCGCTGAATGATTTCAAAGAACACAGGGCCAATAACAGTCTGAGTAAAGATTTGCAGCAAGATACCGTCTTTCATTGGCGCGCCATCAATCAAGATCTGCAAATCACGAAGTTTGCTGACATCCTCAGTATGGCCTTCAACGCGCTCATCGACTTTCTCGTAGTAGGTGTCTGGCGTTGGCATAAAGTCCATACCTCGGTCACGCAACGTTTGCACCGTT
>NZ_JAWPOX010000098.1:0-1358 GCF_033344475.1 Vibrio sp. 1288 | reverse complement strand
TGGATAATTCGGTTTGTACTTCAGTTAAGCAGTTTTAATGCCAACTATTCATTCGCAATTTGATAACTGTTCGTTACGCTGATTTTATCGAAATGAAGCCATCGCACCAGTACATCACGCAATGCGTTGAGTGTGGTTGGCTTTTCCAGACGACCATCCATCAACTTAGCGATCATCTCGAGCTCTTTCTCTCCAGATTCACCAGACAGGGCGATGATTGGCGTAGTTGGGGAGCACTGCTTGATTTTTTCGCTGGCATCAAACCCATTCATTACCGGCATTTGAACATCCATCAACACCAAATCGACCTGATGTGATTGAAACAGTTCCACCGCATTTGCGCCGTTATTGGCTTGTAAACTATTGACGCCAAGTCGGTTTAGGTACATTTGAACCAAAGTACGTTGCACCTCTTTATCATCGACAATGAGCACAGTTGGTGCATCTTTGTTGATTTGTACGACAGGTTCTGGACTTGGTTTGGTTTTGACTTTCTGATTCCAGTTGTAAAAGTTTGGCGTTCGAAGCGTTTCTACTTTCGGTGCATTTGGCACAACCGGAAAATGCAGATAAAACTCGGTAAATTCATTAGTTACCGATTTACACTCAATTCGACCACCAAAAGAACGCATCACGCGCTGACAGTAACCCAAGCCAAGCCCGCTACCGCCGCTTTTCTGGAATGAGAAAAAGTCATCAAAGATTTTGTGTACGATGCTGTCATCAATCCCAGGCCCTGTATCGCGGAAAACAAGCGTGTTTTCATAAGGGCCGACGAGGGTTCTGATTTCAATTTGACTATCGGGATAGGAATCAAAATAGTAAATCGCATTGCGAATCAAATTGAAAATGACAAAGTTGAACAGCGTCTCGTTGATTTTGGCGACAAAGTCGTTTTGAGTCGGAAGTTTCACCCTTTCGATGATGTGTTCGTTTTCAAAACCGTATCGACTCACCGCAAGATCCACCGCTTTATGAATCGAGGTGAGCGAAAGGGGCTCATGCACAGCAGAAGTATCGCTGACTTCGCGCAAGATGATGTCGATGAGTTGGCGTCCACGCTGAATTGCTGCTTGGCCTTTTTCGATATCGCTTCTGATCTTGTCATCGGATGCATTGCTATCAATGTGCTGTTTCAGCGCTTCAAATTGAAGCTGAACTTGCGCCAATGGGTTGCGCATTTCATGGGCGATCGAGTTGGCCAACGCGCGGCTTTGACGAATCTTTCTATCAGACTCAATCGTATTTTGTACGCGGATCAACAATGTTTGTAGTGCTGAAATCTCTTCGTTCGAAAACAGTTTATTATCGCTTTTGTGTGAAGAAATCAGCAAATGTGAAACCGACTTTTCGCGGCC
>NZ_JAWPOX010000985.1:0-550 GCF_033344475.1 Vibrio sp. 1288 | reverse complement strand
AAAAAGAGGTGTGAGCTATCACACCTCTTCGTCTATGGATTTAAAATCTTGTTTTCTCGGATCGGGATGGACTCTGCGCTCATAACCGTACCACTTCTTTTTGTTTTTACGTCGGTCTTCACCGGAGCGCCTTTCTTCTTGATACTGGCCGTCTACCATCACTGTATCGGTAATGATCGGTATCCTCACTTTTTCATTCATATCCATATGAGCCCAATAATTGCCTTAGCAAAATTATGATTCAAGTTGGATATAATACCAATCGTGCGCACCGGTTTTATTTATAGAGCTCTTTATCTATCTGATAGCGTTGCATTTTGTCATACAGCGTTTTTCGAGGCACATTCAACTGTTCCATCGTTTGTTTGATGCTGCCATTGTTTTCCAGTAGCGCATTTTCTATCGCTGCCTTTTCAAACTCCGCCACTTGCTCTGCAAGGCTACTGGTTGAAGTGGGGATGGAACTTGGTTCGCCTAATTGGATGAGTTTACCTAATAAAACGAAACGCTCTGCTGCATTGCGCAGTTCTCGGACATTTCCCGGCCAATC
>NZ_JAWPOX010000984.1:0-550 GCF_033344475.1 Vibrio sp. 1288 | reverse complement strand
TCTTTGAGTTCAGCCATTTCTTCTTGCTGTTGTGCTTTCTCGATGCTCAACCACCAAACGAACAACTCATACCAAATCGCCAGAATAACCGCACCTAGGAACAGGCCAACGATGCCGTAGAAAAGCATACCGCCGATGGCCCCAAGCAGAATCACTGGCATTGGTACGTCTACACCACGGCCCATAAACATTGGTTTTAGTAAGTTCTCAGACAGCGCACCGACAACCGCCCACACGGTAAACATGGTCGCGGTTGTGCTGTCTTGCGTCATGTACATGTAGCCAATCACTGGCAATACGGCAAGCAGCGCAGGAAGCTGAGCGATACACAAAATCATCAGAATCAGAGTAAGCAAACCAGCAGCAGGAACGCCAAACACAAAGAAGCCAGCACCGATCAATAGCGCTTGAATCGCAGCCACACCAACTACGCCCAGCAGTACGCTTTTAATGGTCGCGGCGATAAGCGTTGTCCAGCTTTTCGCGTTTTCGCCAGCGGTACGGATCGCGATAGTTTGCAGGCCTGATGCCAACGACTCTGAATACGTCA
>NZ_JAWPOX010000983.1:0-550 GCF_033344475.1 Vibrio sp. 1288 | reverse complement strand
CTGCTTGGTGAAGCCTCAATTGGTGATATTTCAACGTTGACGTGGAGCCAGGATTACCAAGGCGAGTGGAAAGCGACGGAAACCCTCACGATAAATGGACAGAGCATCGCGGTTTATCGCCTTGCCCTAACGGCCAAGACCAAGGGGGCGAGTTATCAGAAGATCGATTTGTGGTTGTCTGAGCAAGATGCGTTCCCGATCAAAGCGGATCTTTATTTGCGTTCGGGCAAGCTTGCCAAGCAAGCGCAATACGGACGAGCGACCAACCGCGGCGAAGATTACGTCAGTGAGATGACCCTGCTCGACAGCATTCAACCGAGCAAAAAGACGGTGATTGAGTATCAAGAAATCGTCCCGTGGCAGTTGGATAACAAATTCTACAACCCGAGTTATTTGCCGAAAGCCAATACATCGGAGCTGTAATTTAAGGTTATTAACGCCATCAAGGATGTTTTATGAAAGTGCGATTCTTTAACGCTACCATCAATGTAAACAGCGCTGCGATTAGCTTCATTGCCGCTTCATTATGGATGGTTGCACCTGTTGCGGC
>NZ_JAWPOX010000982.1:0-550 GCF_033344475.1 Vibrio sp. 1288 | reverse complement strand
ACAAATTGGCAAGGCTTGGTAAGGTCATTCTCTAGCGCCTTATGGATATGGCTAGGCAAGTGATTGAGCACATCTTCGTATAAGCGATGAGCTTCTGGCCAATGGCCTTGCTCCATCAATTGCTCCGCTTTCAAATAGCGCATCCAGCATTGCTCAATATTCATGTCCATCTCCACAAAAGTTGATTTGCTGAAGATATTAAATGAAATTGATTATCAATTGCAAGTGCGTATTGTTTTCATTTTTATGGTCATAAAGTGTGCGATTAAACCATGGTGTAAGCTAAATCACTTAAAATTAAACAAATAATCTCTACACTCAAGTTACGACAATAAGAAAAAGGAAGCGGATATGGCAATACTAAGATTGGAACCTCAACAGCTGTATTCTGTAGCGGATCTAGAGAATATGCCATGTAAGTCGACCAAGGAACTGCCTCCTATTGACGAAATCGTGGGACAAGAGCGTGCGCAAAAAGCGGTCGAGTTTGCGATGTCAATTAAGGAAAAAGGGTACAACATTTACGCCATCGGTCAGAACGGGCTAGGTA
>NZ_JAWPOX010000981.1:0-551 GCF_033344475.1 Vibrio sp. 1288 | reverse complement strand
AAGATGGACAAAGTCAGTTGTGTGACATCGTTTATGAAGCTATTCGGGAGTTTGAACCTCGGTTAAGAAATCCGCACGTTCAAATTTCTGATGAAA
The DNA here is from genome assembly GCF_033344475.1 of Vibrio sp. 1288. NCBI lineage: Bacteria > Pseudomonadati > Pseudomonadota > Gammaproteobacteria > Vibrionales > Vibrionaceae > Vibrio > Vibrio sp. 1288. The sequence continues at coordinate 455 of NZ_JAWPOX010000981.1, read as the reverse complement.
AAAATGCGATAGATCGAACCTTACGGTTAGAAATTAGCGCAACTTGTTTGATTGATAATGACATCCACGAGTTGAAATTCAATTCGGAAGTCGAGCCAGTGAACTTAGGAATGAAGTTGAGTCGAGCGAAATGAGTGAAGAGTTTCTAAAATACTACAATCGTGAATTGGCCTATCTGCGACACAAAGGACAAGAGTTTGGCGAGCAATATCCTAAAATTGCGGCTAGGTTACGTATCAGCGAAGAACAAGTTGAAGACCCACATGTTGAACGTCTGTTGGAAGGTTGTGCTTTTTTAACCGCTCGGATAAGACAAAGTCTGGATAACAGTTACCCACAGTTTACGGAATCACTGATGGGACAGCTATATCCGGACTTTCATGCGCCAATTCCTTCGATGTCCGTGATCAAATTGAACTGTTCAGAGTCAACCACTAGTTCATTTGCTATTCCTG
>NZ_JAWPOX010000980.1:0-551 GCF_033344475.1 Vibrio sp. 1288 | reverse complement strand
CGCCTGTCACTGTTACCAGAAGTGAGCTCGATTGATAAAACCAATGGTGTGAACTCTGGTCTAGTTAGCGTCCCTTCGCTACGAACTCGAAAAGCTCAGACAACAGTTCAACTGAAAGACGGCCAAAGCTTCGTGTTAGCTGGTCTTTTAACGTCGGAAGAGCAGGAGTCATTGGCAAAAATTCCTTATCTAGGCGACATCCCAATTCTTGGTGCTTTATTCAGTAAGACCAATACCGAAAGAAGAAAGACGGAGTTGATCATCGTCGCGACAGTTAATCTTGTCGACCCTGTCAAAGAAACCGACATCAAGCTGCCGAAGTTCGAGCGAACGAGTGACCTTGAGCGCTTGCTGAAGCTCGATCTTTCGAAAGTTGATGACGAAGAATTGGAAAATACGATAAAGGCGGGAGGCTTTAACTAATGAAGGCAAACCTATTATTGGTCGTTTCCGTTTTACTGACCGGTTGCTCGGTATCGGTAACCCCAAATAAAACGACGGTAGACACCATTGTGGAAACCTTTGAGTTTCGAGTCACCAACAAAGACGTG
>NZ_JAWPOX010000979.1:0-551 GCF_033344475.1 Vibrio sp. 1288 | reverse complement strand
GTCTTTTAATTTATTCTGTCCAAGACTTGTAACAACAATAAGTATCGCTAAATAAATAGAAACGATTATTGCGCTTATCGTTATTATCTTTTTACTGGATATTTTTTTAACAGCCTTTTTCATCGAATTTTCTTACTATCTTCTAAGAAGTAATCGTTATAAAAGTAGTAAATGGACGGGTAGTATTTTTTAACGAGCTTTTCATACGTCCCATCTTTTTTAATAGAATCTAAATAACGATCAAACGCTTCGCGTAATTCCGGTGAATTTTTACGGAACGCAACAGCCATTTTTTGATTTTCAGAAACAGGGCCAATGACTTTTATTTCTCCCGGCCATTTTTCTAAAGCAATTAATGTGTCTGCTACATCCAATAAGGTACTTTCAGCATCATTTTTCATGATGGCAGGTACCATTTCGTTTAGGAGTCGTTTGCCATCGGGCAAAATCACTTTGGCACCCGTGTCGTACAAGTCGTAAAGGTTTGGGTCTAGGCACGAATGCTCTAGCGCCAACACTTCTCGTCCATCGATCAACTCTTTCACTGTCTT
>NZ_JAWPOX010000978.1:0-552 GCF_033344475.1 Vibrio sp. 1288 | reverse complement strand
CAAAGATAAGCTTATACAAGCGCTTGAATCTGAATTCGCCCAATTGGTCGAACAATCCATATCTACGGGTAAAATTTCGTTACCACCCATCCCCGATGTAGTCATCAAAATTCAAAAACTTTGTATAGAAGAAAACACCACGGTTTCTGATGTCGCAAATTGCCTTTTAGAAGATCCAGGGTTAGCTGCAATTGTGATTCGCGTAGCCAACTCGGTGATTTTTAACCGAAGAAACATTACTTGTAGTGATTTAACTACCGCCGTCTCTCGTTTAGGCATCTTCCGCGTTCGAGACATCGTGACCGCACAAGCTATCGAGCAATTGAAACACGCGGTCAATCTGAGTAAAGAGTGCAATGACATACTGGTAAAAAGTGCGGCCGTCTCTCGAGAACTTGGCGCCACGATGGTGCTGGTCGTACAAGAATTCCACAAACACGAGCCTTCAGTTTACACACATCTAGAGCTGGAAAAGGCACTTCTAGTTGGCTTATTGGCCGATATTGGCTTGTTCTGCCTCATTAACGAATATCACCTGTATCTGGATAGTGG
>NZ_JAWPOX010000977.1:0-552 GCF_033344475.1 Vibrio sp. 1288 | reverse complement strand
GCAAGACAGCATGAAAATGGTCGGTGACGATCCTGCGCAACTGTTGCAAATGCAGTGGGCGTTAACGCGAATCACGTTTCAAGAAGAGTTGATCGCGAAAACCGTGGGTAAAACCACACAGAATGTCGAAACGCTTTTGAAGGCGCAGTAATGATGAAGAATAAAATGCGCGCGCTTTGCCTTGTATTGGCGCTGTTTTTGGTGGGTTGCCAAACCGAGCTTTACACCAATGTGAGCCAAAAAGAAGGCAACGAAATGCTGTCGATCTTGTTATCGGAAGGCGTGGTGGCGACCAAAGAACCGGACAAAGACAACAAAGTAAAATTGATGGTCGATAGCTCGCAAATCGCGTTCGCTGTTGATGCATTAAAACGCAAAGGCTACCCACGAGAGCAATTCTCGACGTTAAAAGAAGTGTTTCCAAAAGACGATTTAATCTCCTCGCCATTGGCGGAAAGAGCGCGTTTGGTTTACGCAAAATCGCAAGAGTTGTCATCAACGCTATCGCAAATTGATGGTGTGCTGGTGGCGCGAGTCCACGTGGTACTTGAA
>NZ_JAWPOX010000976.1:0-552 GCF_033344475.1 Vibrio sp. 1288 | reverse complement strand
CCCACACCAGCTTCACCAACGAGCAATGGGTTGTTCTTACGACGACGACATAGAACTTGGATCGTACGTTCTAGCTCTTTGTCACGGCCAATTAATGGATCAATATTACCGGCCTTCGCCACTTGGTTGAGGTTTGTTGCAAAGCTTTCTAAACGCTCATCGGAACCTGTTTCTTCGACACTATCCGAGCTAAACGAATCTGAAGAAGATGGATCTTCTCCGGCGCCAGAAGCTTTCGTAATACCGTGGGAGATAAAGTTGACAATATCTAAGCGAGAAATGTCGTTTTTCTTCAATAAATAAGCGGCGTGCGACTCTTGTTCGCTAAAGATTGCGACCAATACATTAGCACCCGTTACTTCGTTGCGACCAGACGACTGAACATGGAAAACCGCGCGTTGCAATACACGTTGAAAACTCAAAGTCGGCTGGGTTTCGCGCGTCTCATCACTTTCAGGGATAAGCGGCGTAGTTTGATCGATGAATATATCGAGCTCATTGCGCAAAGCATCGAGGTCTGCTTTGCAGGCTAAAAGGGCTTCCTTAGCTGCA
>NZ_JAWPOX010000097.1:0-1413 GCF_033344475.1 Vibrio sp. 1288 | reverse complement strand
ATTTTCGGCATCAAACCTACCCACGGGTACACAAAACCACTCTGAAAGTTTATGACGCATTTGAAGCGGTTTTATCATCCTAAGATGAGCACAAGCATCTGGAACAAAAAAACCCACGAAAGGGGCTTTTTGAACAATTCGGAGTTTGTTAGTCCAGGTTAAATGAGCGTAGCGTTTTAATCTGGACTGACGAACCGGCAACGAGCAAAGCGAGGCGACAGAACCAGAGCAATCATGACGCTAAATTCTTCTTGCAATAGTCTGCCCAATAAAGATGAGCAAATTCCAATTTGTCGGAAAATGCAGAATGATCGACAGATAGCCAAGCTCGGTTAGTCACATCCCAAAACATTTGGTCAAACTGCGTAAAGCTTCTGAAGTTAGGCTGATGTACTTTTCTCCAAACAGAATGGGAAAGCATCCTCATCCCTGAGTTAATCCGCTTCACATTCGCAATATCTTCATCAGTCTTAGCCATAAGCACCTCATATACAAACCAAGGACTAATAGAATACTAAATGAAGTAAGTGCGAGGAATGATACGTTTGGTTTACTGGGGTAAAGGGGGCGTTAGCGCCCCTTTCCAGCTCACAGGGGAACCGTCAGGAACGAAGTGACTAGAGGGGACGCTGTGTATGCTGGCTTAGTATGAAGAAAGGCGATAGCACAAGCCTAAAAAAATAAGCTATTGAAAAGGTTATAACCCACGTGGGTTAGGAGCGACAGTGCCACCATTTAGATAGGGTGAAATGCCGCTTGCTCGATGCTCGGACGCTTCGCTTACTCGCACACTGCGCCGAGCGGAGGAGGTAAGCCGAGAAAGAAAGAGAGGCACCGAAATTGCTTATTTCGGCTGCGCCGACCCCTACCCATTTCGACTCTATTTTGAGTGATTTAGGTACTGTCTATGGTCGCTTTCTGAACTAAGGATTTCTCCCCTTATTTCGGACTGCCCTGCGCTGTGTGTAAAGCTTTCGCCCCCGTTCCAGTCACACAACACTAATCAGTTATTCCTTTTCCGCTTGTCCCCTCTAGCAGCTACAAGGGGCGGATTTATCGAGCTTGGTGCTTAGTTCTGATTAGTGCCTTTACCTCTCACCTTTGGAACATCCCTTGGTCGGTGAGTGATGCGCGTCGTTCTGTCCAAAACATCTTGATTCCAAACAGAGTGCAGAAATACTCTTGAAATGCTTACTTGATATGGTCTATCATGGAAGGAACTTCCTAGGGCTGAAATCTAGTGAGTATTTCGACGAAAACCACTCCGGGAAGAGTGGTTTTGTCACATCTGGGTATAGAGATTAATCCTAAAAGCATTTGATCTCAAATGGATCTTCGTAAGATCTTTTATTCCATAACAATAAAGCCTCCCCATGGGGAGGCTTTATTGTTTCTGATAGCTTCAGTCAAAAA
>NZ_JAWPOX010000975.1:0-552 GCF_033344475.1 Vibrio sp. 1288 | reverse complement strand
AACACAGGAAGGCAACTTTAACGGGACGGAAGGCGTTTCTGCAATTCCGTTTGACGGCATGATTTTGGCTCACTGTAACGAATCTGAGTGGCAAACCTTCAGCCACAACAAAAACAACGAAGCCTTCCTAGACCGTGTATACATCGTAAAAGTACCGTACTGTTTACGCGTATCGGAAGAAGTTAAAATCTATCAAAAACTGCTTGAAAACAGTGAACTATCTCAAGCCCCTTGCTCACCAAGCACATTAGAAACATTGGCGCAGTTCAGCATTCTTTCTCGTCTGAAAGAGCCTGAAAACTCGTCTATCTTCTCGAAAATGCGCGTGTACGACGGCGAGACGCTAAAAGACACCGATCCTAAAGCGAAAAGCTACCAAGAATATCGAGATTACGCAGGCGTCGATGAAGGTATGAACGGCCTATCTACACGTTTTGCGTTTAAGATTTTGTCTCGCGTGTTCAACTTTGACCAAACCGAAGTGGCAGCAAACCCAGTTCACTTGTTCTATGTGATTGAACAACAAGTAGAACGCGAACAATTCCCTTCAGA
>NZ_JAWPOX010000974.1:0-553 GCF_033344475.1 Vibrio sp. 1288 | reverse complement strand
GTTTAGCGCATCCCTGTGTCCTGCAGAGCAATACATTACCGTCGGGGATGGTCAGCACATCGCGGTAGAGGAAGCTATCTCTACCATTTTTATCAGCGATCCAGAAGTCGTGGATTACAACGTCGTAAATGAAAATACAGTAGTTGTGTTTGCCAAGTCTGTCGGGCAGGCACGGCTTATCGTTTACGGTAATTCGAAAAAAGTGCTGCTCTCGCAGAGGATCATCGTTGATGTGGATCTCTCGCTCGTGCGTCGTCAAATCAAGCTGATGTATCCAGATCTAAATGTCAAAGTCGAGTCGGTGGGGCAGCAAGTTGCAGTAAGCGGTATCGTCGATTCTGAGCAACAACGTGATGATATCTATCGCATGGTGGCGACACTACTGGGGCGTAAGAAGGTAGAGAAATGGGAAGATACCGACATTATTGAGTTTAAGGGCGATGGGTTTGATGTACAGGAACCTCAAAGCATGATCTTTGCTCGTAACATGACGTGGGAAGGCATTTTGGAGTTGCTAGAAGTTGCCACGGATCAGCAAGTTAACGTTAAGATC
>NZ_JAWPOX010000973.1:0-553 GCF_033344475.1 Vibrio sp. 1288 | reverse complement strand
GCTAGTATTGGGCGGCTGCGGCAGCGCAGTGTTGGCTGCAGGTTTTCCAGATGTTGGTATTGGTCTGCTGGGTGTCGCTCTGGCCTTTGGTTTAACCGTTTTAACCATGGCATTTGCAATCGGTCATATTTCAGGTTGCCATTTGAACCCTGCAGTGACGGTTGGCCTTTGGGCTGGCGGTCGTTTTGATACAAAAGACGTTGCGCCTTACATCATCGCACAAGTGATCGGCGGGCTGATCGCTGGTGGTATTCTTTATGTCATCGCGACAGGACAAGCTGGATTTGATGTTGTTGGTTCTGGCTTTGCCGCCAACGGTTATGGTGAACACTCACCAGGTCAGTACTCAATGCTTGCTGCGTTAGTTTCTGAAATCGTGATGACGATGATGTTCCTTATCGTTATCATGGGGGCGACAGACAAACGTGCACCTCAAGGTTTTGCGCCTATTGCAATTGGTTTGTGTCTGACTCTTATTCACCTGATCAGCATTCCTGTGACTAATACCTCAGTAAACCCAGCTCGTAGTGCAGCAGTCGCAATGTATGTAGGT
>NZ_JAWPOX010000972.1:0-553 GCF_033344475.1 Vibrio sp. 1288 | reverse complement strand
TAAAAGACATTCTTGAGAAGCCAACTCCGAAATCAAGCTTCCTAGCGATTGGTTTTGGTTACGAAAGTAATGGCTTCGTGATTGAAAACGACGACGGTTGGGATGCGGGGCCTGATTATGATCCTCGCCAACGCCCTTGGTTTATCGCAGCCAAAAACAAAGGCGATTTGGTGGTTACCGACCCTTATGTTGATGCTTCATCTAAGAATGTGATCATCTCTGTTGGTACGCCAGTAAAACAAAACGGCCAGTTCTTAGCGGGCATGTTTTACGACCTAGAGCTAACTACCCTTTCCGACCTAGTTAACCAAGTGAACCTGTTTGATGCTGGTTACTTGTTCTTAGTCACTGACGATGGTACGACGATTGCGCACCCGCAAAGTAAGTACAACGGTGAAAAGCTCAATAGCTACCTACCGCAAGTTGACCTAAATAAGGCGACTCAACACATCGAAGTTGATGACAATCCTTACATGGTTAGCCTTACTCATATCCCAAGTGAGAACTGGTATGTGGGCGCAATCATTGATGAAACGGCAGCTTACTCAGTGGT
>NZ_JAWPOX010000971.1:0-554 GCF_033344475.1 Vibrio sp. 1288 | reverse complement strand
GCAACATATCATATTTTCAATTAATACCAGTTATTTAGTAACAACCTACAGTACTTTGGTATCGTTGTTCTTCTATCCTATCTAGTCACTCATATACCCCGTTCTGCTCGCTCCTGCACCTCTGCTTTTATGGAGAGGATCGCTCATAGACCACAGAGAATTACTTCTTGAGATCGCACGTAGACCAGCAGCCCTTGAATAAATAACAAACTAAATACAATTGGTTATAGCCATACCCATCTTGGAGAGGATCACTCCTAGACCATAGTAATTTGCTTTTAGAGATCGCTCGTAGACCTTAGGTCGCTGAATCGAAAGGGGTTCGATGAGAATAGGACATCATTGTTTCCCTTGACCTCTCGATCATGAAAGTGGCGTCAACTGGTATCGTTGTTTTCCTTGACCTCTAAGATAGATTTTTGAATCTGACCCAACGATGTTTATGATCGGTCAAAGGTTACGTCATCGCAACATATCACAATTCCCATTACTATCAGTCAGTTAATGACCATGTGCAGTACTTTGGCATCGTTGTTCTTCTATTCTATCTAACC
>NZ_JAWPOX010000970.1:0-554 GCF_033344475.1 Vibrio sp. 1288 | reverse complement strand
GAGGTTTCGTTTTGATTAAAAGCATCAAGCTGCATATCAAGAAATCTCGATTTTATTTGGAGTATTCATTGAGGTATGAGCATGGAAACGCTGCATCTAACAAATTCACACTTCAAGTCTGATTCGCCAATCAACAGATTGATTTTGTTGCTGGTAGCGCTCATTACACTATTTCTTGTCGTGATTTCTCCGGGTTGGAAACAAGCAATGCTTTCCGTCATTTTGATGGCAATCATCGTCGGTTTCGCCGTCCTGATGATTAAGAAAAGCCAAGTCACTTTCACACTGACCGCCTCGCACTTTCAACAACACCTGTTTAAAGGCGGTTGGGTTGTCCGTTGGCGAAATATTGAGTCCATTGGTATATGCACTTATCAACAAGACGGTTGGCATCAACCGCTCCCGTGGATAGGCATCCGCTTGAAACACTACTCCCCTTATCTTGATGCAATTTGCCCGCGTATCGCGACGGAGATTTTACTTAGCCAACGCGCTTTGTTGTATTTGGGCGCAAGGCAGAACCATTGTGAAGAGAAATTTGAAGATATGGTGCT
>NZ_JAWPOX010000969.1:0-554 GCF_033344475.1 Vibrio sp. 1288 | reverse complement strand
CAATCTGTACTGGATTCGGTGTTAGACGCCAAAAACTGATTGTTTTGGGTTTGGGAGATGTGTTCTTGGGCATGAAACAAACGATAAATGGTCAACAGGTTGGTGACGATAAAGGTGCTCTCAACCAATGAGCCACCAATCGAGCCAAGCCATAGGTTGTGGCTCACCCAACAAAATGAGTTGAATAAAATTAAGCTGCGCAGGGCGATGCCTTGTTTGGAAAAGAGCGCCCAAGTGGCGACGGACGATCCGATTACCGTGAGTAACTCAAAAAAGTGAGTTATGTTTGGAAGGGTCATCAGCCACATAAGAGCAATGAAGAACCACATCACTTTGCGCGATTGAGTTTTGATGGAGGCGAAACTGCGAATGCCATTAATGACCACGCCAATGGCCGCCACGGTTGCGCCCAGTAAGGCGAAATGAACGCCCATGATGAAACAAAATGCCATCATCTGATAGCGAAAGCGTAGGTCATCTTTCTGCCAGAAGGCCATCACGCCAACCAGAAATGCGATGCCGCCAATGCCTTGTGCTAACCCGTTTTCCATCTA
>NZ_JAWPOX010000968.1:0-555 GCF_033344475.1 Vibrio sp. 1288 | reverse complement strand
TGTGGTAACCGTTCAAATGATGAATTGCTCGATATCAACAGCATGCTTTTGTATTTGTTGATGCACTTTGAGCAGAGCGCCAGTCAGGCAGAAACTCGTTCATATTCTTCGTTGTCTTCACGTATTCGCGCGCTGATTTCTAAAGATCTAACGAAGCCGTGGACGCTCAAAGAAATTGCGAAACTGGTTTACATGAGTGAGTCGACGGTAAAAAGAAAGTTGAACAAGGAAGGGACGACGTTTACTGACGTGCTGCAGGCTGCACGACTAGATACAGCACAAAAAATGGTGTGCAATAGCGATGCGAGTGTCAGTGCAATAGCTGAGCTATGTGGTTTTAAGCATGCCTCTTATTTTGGTGCCTGTTTCAGAAAAGAATATGGTGTCACACCGCTTGCTTATCGAAAACAAGCCCAGCTCAGAGCGAATTGAATAACAAAACGCCCGATACAAAATCGGGCGTTCTCTTGAATATGATAGGGGATGATTACTTAAACCGTTATTGCTTCTTTTCTTGCGCGCAACGACGTTAAAATTTGAGGCAGTAAAGACATC
>NZ_JAWPOX010000967.1:0-555 GCF_033344475.1 Vibrio sp. 1288 | reverse complement strand
GACCATGTAATATTGCTTGAGCCAGTTCATCGCCTTTAACTGGTTTTTGGAAAAAGTTGACCGCCCCAGCTTGCAACGCATCGACCGCCATCGGTACATCACCATGACCGGTCAGATAAATCACCGCTAATGGGCTGTGCGCCTCATTCAAAAATTGATGAACTTGCTGACCACGAAGGTTAGGCATTCGGCTATCAAGGATCACGCATCCGGCCTGATGAATGTTCACTTCGTCGAGAAAAGATTGCCCATCAGCAAAAGTCGTCACGTTAAAGTCATGCTCCTCCAGCATAAAAGCCAGCGAATCACGTACCGATTCATCATCGTCAACCACATAAACAGGCAGCTGCTTTTCACTGCTGATCATTAACTGCTCCTAAATACCGATTAGTTTTGATAAGGAAACACAAGCTCAACCAAACAGCCGTGCGGCGTGGTCGAAGCAATGAGAAACTCGCCGCCGTGCATTTCCATTACGTCACGACAAATCGCCAGCCCTAACCCAAGTCCTTCGGCTTTAGAGCTCACAAAAGCTTGGGTCGGATTATCTTGTTG
>NZ_JAWPOX010000966.1:0-555 GCF_033344475.1 Vibrio sp. 1288 | reverse complement strand
AGCTGAAATCTGGTGTTGTGGTTTCTGTGGATTCAGATAACAACGTCAATTCCAACCATACCTTGAAAGCGTACCAAGGCAACGAGTTTGAAATCGTTGTGATAGGTGAGATCAATCAAGGCATTGATGACAACTTTACCAACGTCTTCAAGGCAGCAGCATCAACAGGCGAAACGGCATCTGCGAATGTCACGATCAAAGTGAAAAAGCAGGCTTACAACGAAGGCATGCTGAAAGTCACTAAAGTGGCAAGCAAATCGGAAGCCAGTGTCGGTGAAGTCGTTGAATACGAAGTGGTGATCACCAACGAAAACGACAACCCATTCTCAGGTGTGCGTCTAGTCGACCGTTATCCTGGTGGCTTTGCTTATATTCCTGATTCTACCGAGATGGTAAATAGCGGCCCTGATGGCGTATTTGATACCTCAGACGATATTCAAATCACGGTCGAGCCGACCAAGACAAACCAGCTGTTCTTCGATGTTGGTGACATGAATATCTATGGTAAAGGCGATTCTCAAACTGCGGATGCTGTGCGCATTCGTTACCTAATGC
>NZ_JAWPOX010000096.1:0-1417 GCF_033344475.1 Vibrio sp. 1288 | reverse complement strand
ATCAATGTTGATGAAGACGATCTGGTCAACGTTGGCTCAGACCAAAACGACCCAGTTTCAATTGATGGCAAGTTTACGACTACTGAAGGTGCAGACAGAGTCGTGAGTTACCAGCTTGACTCGAATGCGACACCTGTTGATGGATTAACCTCACAAGGCGTAGCCGTCACAATGACGGAAACGGCTAATTCTGATGGCAGCTTCACCTATACGGCAACAGCAGGGACAAATCCGGTTTTCACATTGACCGTCAATCCCGACGGCAGCTACAACTTTACCCTTGAAGGCGCGATTGACCACGCAGCAAACAGTGACAGCTTAACGCTCAACTTCCCGATCACAGTGACCGATTTTGATGGAGACACGACTTCCGCCGTTATTCCTGTCACGATTACCGATGACCAACCGACTATCACAAATGTTGAAGCCATCAGTGTTGATGAAGACGACTTAGCGAACATCGGTTCGGACCAAAATGATTCACTTACGATTGATGGTCATTTCACGACAACGCAAGGTTCTGACCGCGTGGTGAGTTACCAGTTAGATACCTCTGTAGATGTGGTTGCAGGGCTCACCTCGCAAGGCAATCCAGTGACGTTGATAGAGACTGCCAATCCTGATGGCAGCTTCAGCTACGTTGCGACAGCAGATGGCAACCCTGTCTTTACGTTGGTAGTGAAAACGGATGGCAGTTATAACTTCACACTGGAAGGCCCAATCGATCACGCTAGTGGCAGTGATGCGTTAACACTGAATTTCCCTATTACAGCGACGGATTTTGATGGCGATACCAGCACCATGGTTTTGCCTGTCACCATTCAAGATGACGTTCCTACGATTGAGAATGTCGTACCTCTCACTGTGGATGAAAATGACTTAATTACGAATGGTGGACAATCAAACGCACTGTTGGTTGAAGGGCAGTTCACGACCACGCAAGGCTCAGATGGTGTGGTTCAGTACCAGCTTGAAACAGGTTCAGACCCGCTAAACGGTTTGACCTCCAACGGTCAAGTTATCACGTTGGTCGAAGTCAGTAATGCCGACGGTAGCTTTACCTACACGGCGACGGCAAACGGCAATCCGGTATTTACGTTACAGGTAAACAGTGACGGGAGTTACTCGTTTGAACTGCAAGGGGCTGTTGATCATGCTCCAAATAGTGACACCTTAACGTTGGACTTTTCCATCATCGCGACGGATTTTGATGGCGACACGAGCAAAATTACGTTGCCAGTCACTATCGTTGACTCATTGCCAGTTGTAACGGATTTTGAAGCGATCAGTGTTGATGAAGACGATCTGGCTGGTATCGGTTCAGACCAAAACGACCCAGTTTCAATTGATGGCCAGTTTACGACCATTGAAGGTGCAGACAGAGTTGTGAGTTACCAGCTTGACTCGAATGCGACAC
>NZ_JAWPOX010000965.1:0-555 GCF_033344475.1 Vibrio sp. 1288 | reverse complement strand
TTTATCCAGAGCGTTTGTTACTTCATGAAAAAAATCGCAATCATTGGCTTATCAGTCCTTCTTTCAGCTTGTGTTTCGGAAACTTACATCACAGATGTCACCTCCGAAAGCTACCGAGAAGACTATAAATCAGACGCAGTCTCTAAGCCTATAATGGCGTCTGAAAGTGCAGTTGTAGAACAAGACGTTAAGCCTGAAGTCGTGAAAATGACGGCAAAGCCTGAAGAGAAAAAAGTGGTGAAACTCACACCAAAAGAGCAGGTAAAACCCGTTAAAATCGTCCCTCCGAGCAAGAAGCAAGCAGGTATTCAACGATTCGGTTACACCATCCAGGTAGTCGCCGTCGGTAGCCAAGCTAAAGTTGATCAATTTGCAAACAAACTGCCTCAAAACGGTCAGCCGATTTGGGAGAATTACAAAGTTGTCAACGGCACAAAGTGGTTCTCGGTTCTTTACGGTGACTACGCAACAAGCGCCGAAGCTCAACAAGCGATTTCAACGCTTCCAACTCAATTCCAACAGTTGAAGCCTTTTGTTAAAAGCATTGACGCAATT
>NZ_JAWPOX010000964.1:0-555 GCF_033344475.1 Vibrio sp. 1288 | reverse complement strand
ATCTTCTCTCAATAAAGGATCCACAGCATACTCCTTCACTAAGTCGTCTTGGACGAACACACTCGGAAGTAATGCTTTTAACTTGAGGTTAATTATTTTGTTAGAAACCTGAAGAAACGCAGTGGCATTTTCACACTCATCCAATTTCTCCAGTAACTCGTCTTCACGTGACAACGTCTTACTGACCTCTCCATTATGTGGCAGCGCAAAGGCTACCACACATGTTCGTTGCAACTAAACCGTTAAGCTCACGTCATAAAACTCAAGTAACGCTTTTTCTGCATGCCCGTTCCACACATAGTTGTTCGCGCACAAAATCGCATCGAGCTCCGCAAAGAACGGGTCTTGGTCTGCCAACGATAAAAAGTCATCAATCGCCGTCAATGGCAGGTCAATATGTGGGTAAATCAACTTCTTACCGCCCGGAATATCCAACTGATTCAGAATCGTATGTGGCGCAGCTTGTAAGCCACCGACATGGGTGATCATGAACGATGGGTTGATCTTGCCTTGCGAGGAAAGCTCAATAGATTCCACCATGTCACCCTTTGAACC
>NZ_JAWPOX010000963.1:0-556 GCF_033344475.1 Vibrio sp. 1288 | reverse complement strand
CTCTGTCTGGTCTGCTGACGTTTGGTGGTGTGGGTGGCTTAATCGTAGGTCTTGCTGCAAAAGATTTGCTGTCGAACTTCTTCGGTGGTTTGATGATTTACTTCGATCGTCCATTCAAAGTAGGCGATTGGATTCGCTCTCCAGATCGTCAAATCGAGGGCACCGTAGAACGCATTGGTTGGCGCATGACCAGCATCCGCACGTTTGATAAACGTCCACTTTATGTGCCGAACTCCGTGTTTAGCAACATCGTGGTAGAAAACCCTTCCCGAATGCTAAACCGTCGAATCTACGAAGTGGTGGGCTTACGTTACGATGATGCCGACAAAGTGCCAGAAATCATCACCGCAGTGCGCGAAATGTTAAAGAATCACAAAGACATCGATACGCGCCAAACCTTGATTGTGAACTTTGATACCTTTGGCCCATCATCGTTGAACTTCTTTATCTACACCTTCACGAAAACCGTGAACTGGGTGAGATACCACGAAGTGAAACAAGACGTCTTATTGAAAGTCGTCGGCATCATTAAAGAGCACAACGCAGATATAGCGTT
>NZ_JAWPOX010000962.1:0-556 GCF_033344475.1 Vibrio sp. 1288 | reverse complement strand
GTCAAAGGCTTTGGTGGTTGCTGATGGTAAAATAGGCCAGCGAATTTGTTACTACGAAGATAAAGCCTATACCGCTGGTGCGGTAATCAAGGTCGATGATGTGCTTTTGGTGTGCTCTGATGAAAACGACTACGAAACCAATGGGTCGTTAAAGTGGGTCGTGTTGAAGCAAAAGAAGTGATTTAGATAAGAATAAAGCGAGCTCGTTGCTCGCTTTAAATTGAATTAACGCGCTAGAGAGCGAGTTTTCAGTTCAAAAATAAGCTTTTCTGCACTTACTTCAAACTTGAATCGAGCGGTTAGCTCTTTAGATTCTTCTGTCAGCTCTGACACATTGTATTCAACGCCAGCGCAGACTGATTTAGCTAGTTCGATGTATTTCGCTAACTCAGACTCTAATGCATCTTTAGTCTCTGCGAAAATCGTTACGTCAGCAACCTCGTCGCCTTCTTTGATGATGAAACCAATCTCACCAGCACAGCCACAAGCTTCACATACTTGGCTTTCTTCTAATTCGACACTCATAACGAATCCTCTTGTAAATACTAAGGGTATT
>NZ_JAWPOX010000961.1:0-556 GCF_033344475.1 Vibrio sp. 1288 | reverse complement strand
CTCCTTACTGCGTTATGTACGGATTCCATATATGGGAAGAACCGTTCCATAACTCTCACTATGCATCTCATTCTATTTATGAATAATCCCACTTCGAAAATAATAATCATTATCAATTATGGAGATGTAGATGTCCACTCTTAGACTGCCAGTGCTAACTGCAACTGGTGTTTTAGCCTTCGTCAGTGTCCCTCATGTATTTGCTAACGACTCAGTTTCTAAAATGGAAACCGTCGTGGTGACAGCGTCAAGTTATGAGCAATCCCAAGCGGATGCGCCTGCAAGTATTAGTGTTATCTCGCGAGAAGAATTGGACTCGCGCTACTACCGCGACGTGACTGATGCACTGAAAAGTGTGCCGGGTGTTGTTGTGACTGGTGGTGGTGATACAACCGATATCAGCATTCGTGGTATGGGCTCTAAGTACACGTTAATTCTTGTGGATGGTAAGCGCCAAAGTACTCGCGAAACTCGCCCAAATAGCGATGGCCCTGGTATTGAACAAGGTTGGTTGCCACCACTTCAAGCCATTGAGCGAATCGAAGTGATCCGTGGC
>NZ_JAWPOX010000960.1:0-557 GCF_033344475.1 Vibrio sp. 1288 | reverse complement strand
TTTAACCTCAATGTGTTAAGTCGAGTGCAGCCGACCGGACAACAAACCACTCGACCATATTTGGTTCAAGTGCTGCAGCGTTTGTTGGAAGAATCGGATGTAGAGCCGTATCAAGCGGAAGTGATTGCCGATTCCACTTGGGAATACATTGATTCAGACAGCACAGTACGTTCAACCACCGGCGTGGAAGACAGCACCTACGAATCGATGAAACCTTCGTATTTAGCGGCTAATGGTTGGATGGCAGACAAAACTGAACTGCGCGCGGTATATCAAGTGAGTGGTGAAATTTATCAAAAGATTGAGCCCTTGGTATGTGCGATCCCAAGTGATGATTGGCGTTTAAACGTCAACACGATAGAGGTGGAACAAGCGCCGATTTTAGTCGCTATGTTTTCACCGAACTTGAGCAGCAGCGATGCGGTTCAACTGATAGAAAAGCGTCCCTTCGATGGTTGGGACAGCGTAGATGAATTTCTAGCGGAGTCAGAATTAACTGGCTTGAGCGATGATGTAAAGAAAAACGCCAAAGGTTATTTAGGAGTGGATAGCTCCTT
>NZ_JAWPOX010000959.1:0-557 GCF_033344475.1 Vibrio sp. 1288 | reverse complement strand
AGAGTTGTCTAAATCGCTATTTAATATGAAAGCGCTCTTTCTCGTCTGCTTCTTCTTAAATATCGGCTTATCCGCATCTTTGAGTCTAACGGGTATCGCACTAGCGCTTTTATTCATTGTCCTTCTACCTATTAAAGGGTTGCTATACTTCCTCACAATCAACCACTTTAAGTTTCGCGTGCGTACTTCCCTTCTCGCATCTTTATCACTGTTTAACTACAGCGAATTCGGGCTCATTGTCGGTGGCCTGGCGTACAAAATGGGGTGGATGCCGAGTGACATGCTCGCAGCCATCGCTGTAGCGGTTTCACTATCCTTTATTATCTCAGCACCTCTAAATCGCTTGGGCCATAAAATTTATCAACATTCCGGTAAATGGTTACAAGAAACGGCTGCAGAGAAACTCAACCAACGTGACCAGTTGATCAACCCGGGACATGCTCAAGTACTTATTCTAGGTATGGGGCGAATTGGTACCGGTGCATATGACGAGCTACGCGCACGTTACGGCAAGATTTCTCTGGGGATTGAGATCCGTGAAGAAGCAGCGCAACAAC
>NZ_JAWPOX010000958.1:0-557 GCF_033344475.1 Vibrio sp. 1288 | reverse complement strand
TAGCCGCGATTGACCTAACGAGTTTTTTAACCACCGATAAACTCCTCTCGAGAACCTAATGTGTACACTTCAAGCACTAACTTCGCTTATGGATATTCTTCTACTTTGTAACTGAAGCTACGCCAAAAATAGCTGGCAGGTAAGCTCTCTAACTTGTTTAAGTAGTTGGCGATAGAAAAGTAGTCACCAGTTAGCTCCATGCGTACTGGGTGTACGTAATAGCCTGAGTATTGTGATGCTTCTTTATCTTCTGTGATCGGCTCAGATGGCAGAGTCTGCAATGACACCAAGTGAATGCCACTTTGCTGCTCCAACACATTTTCAAGCAGCTCAGCCATTTGCGAAGGTGTAATAAGATGCTCGATGATCTCCGCTAATTGCATCGAAAGATGCTGACTCTCAGCTAACAGATTAGATATCGCGCGATCAACCTCAGCATTTGGATCTTTCTTAAGTTGCGCCTGAATACGTAGCGTATCGATTTCAATCTTTTGATTGGCTTGCTTTAAATTACTTAGTTGCCTCTCATTACTGATGATCTCGTTAAGCTTTGGCTC
>NZ_JAWPOX010000957.1:0-557 GCF_033344475.1 Vibrio sp. 1288 | reverse complement strand
TAGTGAAATGAAGTTGAGCCGCGCTCATTCCTTGTGCGGTTCTGGTGGTGATAAATAGGAGTCCATCGATGAAAAGTAAACACAACAAAACCGTTCTATGTGCATTTGTTTCTGGTTCGGTATTTGGTGCTGTTCTCGTTATCGCAATGTCCTTGCCGATGTAATCGGGCAAATTTTCACACACTGCATTTTCTTCACATTGGGATTGAGCATTGTCTTAGTCCCTGTTAGCTTAAGACGCATGAACTTATTCTTCACACCTTCATCATCATACTTTTTCTGGTGGCGCTCTATGTAGAGCGGCGCGGAATTCTTACATTCTTACGCTGCTGGAAGGTAGCGAAGAGTGTCTTGTCTTTTTATCTCCAGTAGCGATCTATTTTGACTAGGAGATAACCATGAACATCAAAGAAACGCATCAACAACGCGAAATCATTCTCACGGGGGACCGAGCTACAGGGCCTTTACCCCTTGGTCATTACGTCGGTTCGTTACAACAGCGTGTGGCATTACAATCGGAGCATGACCAAACCATTCTGGTCGCCGATATGCAAGGC
>NZ_JAWPOX010000956.1:0-558 GCF_033344475.1 Vibrio sp. 1288 | reverse complement strand
CGGTTACAACCATATAAACCAGGCACTCGGCATTCTTTCTCTTCCTTAATAGGTTGTCTTTTTAAACGAACTTGGGGAACATTGTTCTTTTCATCCAAATTAATAGAATTTGCTCTACGCAATGCTTCTTCATCGGAAATGTCGTTATAAACGACTTGAAATCTATTCGACTTAGTTTCACGTTCTTCTTTTGTAGATAGATAACTCATTTCACGATTACGTTTAGAATAAACTAGAACTTTAGACATATCGACAACCCTCTTGATATATATAGACAAATTCAATGGCCATTATATTTATCAAGTAATATTATCTTTGTAAAGGACCTTTAATCACTATTTTAAAAATCACATTAACATTTAATTATTAAATAAAAACCGTTTGATTTTTTAATTATTAAATTAGAGAAATAATAATTAGTTAAACTCCTACAAAAAAATGAAAAAGATCGGATTCTGGGCTATTAGTGCTGCTATTCCCCTCCTAAAAGAATCATATTCATCATCATAGATTCCGAGTTAGGATCCTAACCGAGAAAAACAAGCTAGGCATCACTAC
>NZ_JAWPOX010000095.1:0-1418 GCF_033344475.1 Vibrio sp. 1288 | reverse complement strand
AGCATTGATGATTGGTGGACGCTTTAGCCGTGCGAAAAAGCGCAACAAAATGGTGTCGTTCATTTCTCTTTCTTCCACCATTGGTATTGCAGTAGGCGTGGCGGTGATCATCATTGGCCTTTCGGCGATGAATGGTTTTGAGCGAGAGCTTCAGTCGCGTGTGTTGTCCGTGATTCCTCATGGTGAGTTAGAAGGGGTTAACGGGCCGCTGCAGAACTACACCAAGACGATGAACCAAGCGCTGCAACATGAGCATGTCGTTGCTGCCGCACCGTACGTCCGCTTTACGGGTTTAGCCGAAAAAGGCAGTAAACTAAAGGCGATTGAAGTGCGTGGTGTGGACCCTGCGTATGAGCAAGCGGTGTCGAGCATGTCTGACTTTATTGATCCAGAGGCGTGGCAAAACTTTTACTCAGGTCAACAGCAAGTGATTTTAGGTCGAGGGGTTGCAAATGAGTTGAAGGTGCAAGTCGGTGACTACGTCACGTTGATGATTCCTCAAACGGGTGGCACAAATAAAGTTCAAGCGCCGAAACGTGTGCGCGTCAAAGTCGCGGGTTTCTTGACGTTGAACGGTCAAATTGATCATTCATTGGCTTTAGTTCCGCTGGCGGATGCGCAGCAATACGCTCGTTTAGGAGACGGCGTAACTGGAATTTCTCTAAAAACCGATGATGTTCTTGATGCGCCTTCGATCGTTCGAGAAGTCGGCAACCTAGTGAATGTGTACGTATATTTGAAGAGTTGGCAGCAGCAGTTTGGCTTTCTCTACCGTGACATTCAGTTGGTACGCACGATCATGTATTTGGTCATGGTATTAGTGATTGGTGTGGCGTGTTTCAATATCGTCTCGACATTGATGATGGCAGTGAAAGATCGCGCAGCAGAGATCGCGATTTTGCGTACGATGGGGGCAAAAGATGGTCTGATTAAACGTATTTTCGTTTGGCAGGGCGTCTTCTCTGGAGTGTTTGGTAGCCTTGTCGGTAGCCTTGTTGGTGTGTTGGTTGCGTTAAATTTAACTCCAATCATTAAGGGGCTTGAAGGCTTAATAGGACACCAGTTTTTATCGGGTGACATCTACTTTGTGGACTTTCTTCCATCGCAGTTGCATTGGCCTGACGTCGCATTGGTGTCGACCACCGCTATCGTATTAAGCCTATTGGCCACTTGGTACCCAGCTTCTCGCGCAGCGAAACTGAACCCTGCCGCAGTTTTGAGTGCTAAGTAGCGAAGGAAGGAAAGCTAGCCTCGTAGACATCGTTGTTGGCTACGATTTCTTTTACTAAGTACACTAGATACAAAAAAGGACCTTTCATGGTCCTTTTTTGTATTCATTAGCATCTTTTCATTCTTTGCTTACATTTCGTTTCAGCTTTATTGTCGTTTGAACCTCAAGCCATGTCGCAACGAATGAT
>NZ_JAWPOX010000955.1:0-558 GCF_033344475.1 Vibrio sp. 1288 | reverse complement strand
CTCTCCATGCTGGCACGGTTATTTGTGGTATTACCTGAGTGATGGAAACTCTTCCAATAGGTATTGCCATGACGCCCATTGAAGGCAAAGGCTGGATCGCTCGAGTTTTGTGTATCGACACGAGAGGGCATTGCTTTAAGAAGTGCGATGCGAAAGTCTTTCGTTTCGTCTAGCTCATGAGATCTGCCACTGCCGTCTTTGACGGTAAAATCGACTACCAGTTTGGTTTCTCCGGTTTCTTGAGTGACCAATGATGGCTCGGAAACACTGATCTCGAAATCACCAAGCGCAGGTGGTGGTGTATTTTGATCGTTTTTGCTGTCTGGACCACATCCGGTGAGCAGTAAAATAAAAAATATTAATGTAGCGATCGACTTTAAACCGTTCATAGTCCCTCTCGATTCGTCCTAAAGTAAGTGGGAATGCGTTGGAATGGTTAAATATCTCAATAAACAATTGATTGAAATATTAATTTTGTATTCAAGCCAAAAGCAAAATATCCATATTTACATCGCTTGAATAAATCGAAATACATGGCTTGTAAGAGTATAGACGCAA
>NZ_JAWPOX010000954.1:0-558 GCF_033344475.1 Vibrio sp. 1288 | reverse complement strand
ATGACTATCTTACAAAACCGTTTGCAGAAGCTGAATTGTTCGCGCGTATTCGTGCTCAATTGCGTGCGCCTGACTCTGCTGATCAAGCTAATGCAGATAAAGTGATGACGAAAGATCTGGAGATCGATCGCGCAACACGTGAAGTTATCTTCAAAGGTGATTTGATCACGTTAACTCGTACTGAGTTTGATTTGCTTCTGTTCTTGGCGTCAAACCTAGGCCGCGTTTTTACTCGTGATGAACTACTAGACCATGTATGGGGGTACAACCATTTCCCTACAACACGTACTGTAGATACCCACGTACTTCAACTTCGTCAGAAATTGCCAGGCCTTGAAATCGAAACGCTTCGTGGCGTAGGCTACAAGATGAAAGCATAATCGATAATGAAAACGCTACTCCCTGTAGTTCTCTCGTTAGCGTTAGTGAAACCAGTCCATGCGATGGACTGGTTTCAAACCAATACGCCACTGACACAAGCTCATCAACACCTGCTTGAAGATGACCTCGCAGGGATGTTCAACTCGTTGGTTGAGTTATGGCAAACAGAGCCAAGCA
>NZ_JAWPOX010000953.1:0-558 GCF_033344475.1 Vibrio sp. 1288 | reverse complement strand
AACTCTGATAACCCGGGTGCACCATACATGTCTGGCGAAGTTGGCGTTGGTATGCTTTGGAACGGCAGTGCGGCTGCGGCGCAAAACGAAGGTCTAAACCTTAAGCTAGTCTTCCCTAAAGAAGGCGGTATTGGCTGGGTTGATAACTTCGCAATCTCTTCTGGCGCGAAAAACGTAGAAGCAGCGCACAAAATGATCGACTTCCTACTACGCCCTAAAATCGCAGAGCAAATTTCTCGTGACACTGGCTACCTAACCGCCGTTACAGAATCAAACTCGAAGTTTAAAGACGTAGCACCGCTGTTCCCTTCTCAAGAAGATCTTGACCGTGTTGAATGGCAAGACTCGGTTGGTGATATGACAGTGAAATATGAAGACTACTTCTTGAAGTTGAAAGCGGGTCAATAATCTGATCTTGCCTACTAAGGCATCGACTAACTGAAAATAGGCAGCGTATCGCTGCCTATTTTTGTAATTGACTGATATAATTATGCGTTGCTAGGTTTATTTAGCTCAGTTTCACAGAATTATCGCTTCTCTAAAAAGGCTCGGTATAAA
>NZ_JAWPOX010000952.1:0-558 GCF_033344475.1 Vibrio sp. 1288 | reverse complement strand
GGTCGGAGAAGCTTTTAGATACATAGTTTTTAGCAAGTCGACCATTTGCGTATCTTGTTGCCCAGAACCTTGAGTGCTTTCTACGGTTTTTGAAGCAGGCTCAATACCCGTTACAACTTGTTGATGCTGATTCACAGTAACATAAGTAACTGCAACACTAGCGACACCACCAGCAATATTATAACTGCGGGCTTCTTGTGGATAGTTTCGACCTATTTGAACACCCTCCGATTCGAGAGTATCTTCTACTAAATCGATTGTCTGGCCTTTAGAGTCCAACAGTTGCCACTCTAATGGAGAAATGCTCGTTTGAGCTTGGCGATACGTATTAAATTGAGGAAGCTGGAACTTAAGCTTTTCATTATTAACATCAAACTTAGCAATAATCACATCGCTATATACACTTTTAATATCGTCGCCAATTTCAAATTCAGGTTGATATTTGAAGACAATCTGATTCGTCCCATCAGGTATTTCTATTGTCTTTTCATCAGAAAAGATCCCACCTTCCAACTTAGGTTTTTCCATGTTGACAGCCAGAAGTTTAACATCTTCAGG
>NZ_JAWPOX010000951.1:0-558 GCF_033344475.1 Vibrio sp. 1288 | reverse complement strand
CCAGAGGTAAATATCCTTGTCACCTTTCTTTGTATATATTTCTTGCGCTATAACGAAGTTCTGTCCAAAGACGTCCTTTGGAGCTCGAGAACGAACATGGTATTCAGGAAAATAAAACTCACCCTTGCTATTGGTTTTTACTACGTCAGAAACTTTTTCTCCGTCTTTATATCCTTCATAAAAAAGTTCTCGATGAACCGTTAGCCCAACTTGTGGTTTACCATCAAGCTTAATAACACCACGTACTTCTGGTGACATTTCCACATCGTATTTTTTAAACGGCCAAAACATTGCACTTGCTCCTACCGAAAATAGAGCTAGGACCAATATAAGCGAGTTTTTTTTAGCCATAGCCTTTCTCTATCCATTAGTTATTTTCTAGGATGATATGGAAAAAGATGAGTAAGAGAGAGAAGTTAATAAAGTGAAGGTAATTTGTGGGAAGTGGCTCAAGATAATATGTAATTAAGACATTTATTTTTATTATTTCTTAAACACTTAAATCATCGTCGTGACTCAATCTGCTTCAAAAGCCACTCTCTAAATCGCTCAGTTGAC
>NZ_JAWPOX010000950.1:0-558 GCF_033344475.1 Vibrio sp. 1288 | reverse complement strand
TCGACGAAGAGCTGCGAAAAAGTCACGCTAAAACAAACCTTTCAAGCCGTTCGTAAAAATAAGCCGTTGTTTTTTATTCTGGCAGCGTTTTTCATGAATGTGTTTTTCAATCTAGTGAATGGCCTGTACATTTTCTTCTTCACATACAACATGGGAGATGCAGGGTTAGTCTCTCTGATTGGTACCATCACTTTGGTAAGTGCGATCGCATGTTTGGCTACGCCTGTGCTGACAAAGCGTTTCAAAAAACGTGACATCTTTATTGCGCTGTGTGTTTTAGAGATCATCGCTCGCATTGGGTTCTATTTTACTGGCTATGATAATCCAACGGTCGTGATGGCGTGGTTAGCGGTGATTACTGGCATCTTTATGATGACCAACCCTCTTATCTCGGCCATGATTGCAGACACAGTAGAGTACTCGTACTACCACAGCGGCAAACGTACTGCGGCGATCACGTTCTCGGGACAAACCTTTACAGGCAAACTCTCTGTCGCGGTAGCGGGCGGCTTGACGGGGGTAATCTTGACGATGATTGGCTATGTACCAAATGCGGCG
>NZ_JAWPOX010000949.1:0-559 GCF_033344475.1 Vibrio sp. 1288 | reverse complement strand
GATTGCAGAACTGAAAAAAACAAAAAATCCGGATCTGATTTTCGCTGTCACGCACGTGGGTCACTACGAAAATGGCAACCGTGGCATCAATGCGCCGGGTGATGTAGCTTTGGCGCGTTACCTCAATGAAGGCGATTTGGACATGATTGTGGGTGGTCACTCACAAGAGCCCGTTTGTATGGAAGGTCCTAACGTTATCAAAAAGAACTTTAAACCGGGTGATGAGTGTCAGCCAGACCAACAAAACGGTACTTACATTGTTCAGGCGCATGAGTGGGGTAAATATGTTGGCCGTGCCGATTACGAATTCCGTAACGGCGAACTATCAATGGTGAGCTACGATCTTATTCCTGTAAAATTGAATAAAAAAATCAACGTGGATGGTCAATCACAACGTGTGTTTGTTCAAGATGAAATTACTCAAGACAAAGCGATGTTGGACTTCCTTCGCCCTTTCCAAGAAAAAGGCCAAAGCCAGCTGAATGTGAAAATTGCGGAATCAAACGGTAAGCTAGAAGGTGACCGTGATGTCGTGCGATTCCAACAGACGAATCTAGGT
>NZ_JAWPOX010000948.1:0-559 GCF_033344475.1 Vibrio sp. 1288 | reverse complement strand
AAACGCTTGCCTTAGATAGGAGCTCCTGCGGAAGACATACGACCAGCGTCATAATCGTGTTGGAAGAACGGGTCAACGTCATCGCAGATTCCGAAATACGGTCGTCCAACCACGCCCAGCATATAGGCACTTTGCTCACAATACTCTTGCTTACCTTCTTGATAACCGTTTTGGTAGGCCACGATCAGTTCTGGCGTTGCGTGGTTAGTACCATCCAACTTAGCTATCCGCTCTTGTGACAACTCTCGTAATCCATCTAAGGCAGACTGTTTCCCGAACGCTTGCCAATCAGTCACACTGGTTGAAGCTGGTAAGGTGGTTTGCGCACAAGCAGACAGAAGCATCATCATCGCGCCAATTATTAACACTCTCATCATCACTCCTTACTTTTCTGACTTGTCGTTTTCTAACGTGTTTAGAAACGTTTTTAAATCTCGACAACGTTCTTACGATGGTTACTTAAGTATAGTTCACACCCTTTGACACCAATCGCCAGACGCTATCTCTTCCGTAAGCTGCTCCGTGTCTTGATACAAGTAAATCCACGCTTGGCCAAATG
>NZ_JAWPOX010000947.1:0-559 GCF_033344475.1 Vibrio sp. 1288 | reverse complement strand
CAGTAAAGAGCCGTCAGAAAATGCGACATTGGCAAAGCGAGCGGTTGAAATCGACATTTGCTCACTTTTGCGCATTAAGAACATTTCCATAATACGCTTAGAGGCGCCCATCATATTGACGGGGTTGGCAGCTTTATCTGTCGATACACAGAAGTATTTCTTCGCTCCAGATTCAATCGATTGTTGAATTGTCTTATCTGTATTGAATACGTTCACATCGATCATGCGCATGAGTGTGAATGGATCTTTTTCACTGCGCACATGTTTAAGAGCTGATAAGTTCAATACGTAGTCAAACTGACCATCCGATTTGATAAACGTATCGTACTCAATGGAACCAATATCCAATGCGAATGTTTGAAAATCGCCATCAATGTAACCAAAAGAGCTACGAATATCACGAACCAACTCAACCATATTGTTTTCACTAATATCAACAACATGAAGTTTCTGTGGGTTTCGTTTAAAAATCTCTTTCGTGACCGCTTGACCAATAGAGCCTGCCCCACCTAAGACAAGAAAGCGAGATTCAGAGACAATCTTTGACAATTCAACTTCA
>NZ_JAWPOX010000094.1:0-1423 GCF_033344475.1 Vibrio sp. 1288 | reverse complement strand
CGCGTCCATCATGTGGCCATAACCAATATTGTACGATGCCAATGCAAACCAAATTTTTTCATGTTCGTTAATCGTATCAGGTACGCGAGCGACGATGCGACGCAGGTATTCCACACCACCACGAACAGATTGCTCTGGGTTTAGACGATCGGTTACACCAACACTTTTCGCCGTTGGTAAAGTCAGCATCATCATGCCACGAACACCCGTAGGCGATTTTGCTTTTGGTTTCCAATGAGATTCTTGGTAGGCCAAAGCCGCGATTAAACGCCAATCAAACTCTTCGCTGTATTTTTGGAACAGCGGAGCCCATCTCGGCAACTTATCATCAAGAGCACGAATAAAGGCACGCGTGTCCACGTAGTCAAACGCTTCAATATGGCCAATGTACTTCTCTTCAAGAGAAGCTAGCTCGCCAGATTGTTTGATATTGCCGAAAAACTCAATCAGCATCGCATACAAGCTCTCATCCTCTGAGCGGCGAGTAAACCATGATACTGGTTGATCTTCGGTGAGCTCAAAAGCAAGCGCTAAATCTGGATACAGGCGTTGCGCGAGAGACAGCTCTACGGAATCAGTGACGGTGAAACGCAGTTCTCCAGTCGATACATGTTTCAGTAAATCGCGAGTGTCAGCATCGCCCACGATTTCAAACTGCAATTCAGGATACTGCTTTTTCAATGCCGTCAGTGTCGGAACATATTGAGACTGTTCGACAATTTTCAATGTTTGCGCGCCAGCATTCACGTCTTCTTCTGATTGACTGTCTTTGGATGCTTGATACTCGATAAGCTGCTCAATATCACGAGGACGAAGCTGGCCCTTTTTGTAGACCACTTGCTGGCTTACATAATAATAAACAGGGCCAGGTCTAAAACGCTTGACGGCTTGTGATGTTTGATTAAGCCCCGTAGCAATAATATCGATGTCGCCTTTCTTTAAGGCTGGGAAAAGGTCGGCTTGTCTGAAAGCGGGTTTGATTTCTAGCTTTACGCCCAACTCTTCTGCAAATTTACGCGCCAGCTCATAATCCAAACCCGCAGGGCCATCAGGACCAATGTAGTACGAGAGTTGGTTGTTGAGCGTGCCAACGCGTAGCACTCCGCGCTCTTGGATTTTCTCGAATTCACTTTTCGGCTGCGACTCAATTTGGCAGGCAGAAAGTAGTAGCACAGAAGCAAAAAGTAGGACGCTGCGCTTGAGTCGGTTGAAGTGGCGTATTTGCATTGATCGGTACATCTCAGAAAATGTCTAGTGGTCTTTATATCAAAGCGTGGAGATGGGGCAAAGCGAATCGGACAGATAGAGTGCGACATTGTGTGTTTTATCGACATTTCGGCTACAACTCAAATTTGACAAAAAAAATGACGCAAACGGTTGCTTTTGGTGTTACATCACAAAAACAATTACTATATAATGCGCT
>NZ_JAWPOX010000946.1:0-559 GCF_033344475.1 Vibrio sp. 1288 | reverse complement strand
TGAGCGTGGCCGCCCTGCTTCGCTGTGTACTGACGGTCTTTGATTACGTCTAGGTAGAATGAGCCCATCTCGATAGAACAGAACTGCATTAGACGCTGAGTTACGGCGTGGATGTTGTATTCATCGTACGCTTTGATGATCTCTTCTTGCGCAGCAAGTGCACGACCTACCGCCCAACGGTCTAGCGCCACCATTTCTTCAGCAGGAACAATGTCTGTTGCTGGGTTGAAGCCATTTAGGTTCGCAAGGAAGAAACGCGCTGTGTTACGGATACGACGATACGCATCTGCAGAACGTTTTAGGATTTCATCAGAAACCGCAACTTCACCAGTGTAGTCTGTAGAAGCAACCCATAGACGCAAAATGTCTGCACCAAGTTTGTTCGTTACGTCTTTTGGCGCAACCACGTTACCGATAGATTTAGACATCTTACGGCCGTGACCATCAACCACGAAACCGTGCGTCAGAACTTGTTTGTATGGCGCTACACCTTTCATCGCAATTGATGAAATTAGAGAAGACTGGAACCAACCACGGTGTTGGTCAGAACCTTCAAGGT
>NZ_JAWPOX010000945.1:0-559 GCF_033344475.1 Vibrio sp. 1288 | reverse complement strand
TACTTAAACGCTGGTCGTCCGTTGCAATTAACTTATAGTACGCCCCACCTAACACGCCTAAACGAGTGTTGTCTTCAACCTTTTCACCAGTCAAACTATGATACTGCAAGCTACTCCAAAAGCCGTAAGGGCCACCAGTGTCCCAGCTTGAGTTCAACTTCACGCCAGTACGGATAACCCCACCCCATTTAGTCCCTTGAGGGTCAGTCGTGCCACTAGGGACAGACATTCCAGCATAAGAAAGCGTGCTGCTAGTCTCTGGGCGACGCGAAGCTTCTGCAGTCCAACCTAACTCACCTAGATCCCCATTGATGCGCACACCACCAACCCATGTGGTATGGTCGAAACCAATTGGTGTCGTGCCGATATCGACCAACCAATCTTCAGCTTGCCAGCCCGCTCCAAATGCCATACCTGATGCGTCATTTTGGAACGAAGTGCTGTCAGAATCGGTGGTTTTTTCATAGTAGTCCAACTGACCTGAATCGATAGAAACATAATCGGCTTTTAGCAACAGATGCCCATCCCAGCGCTCAATCGGGATTGGTGCGTCTATGGG
>NZ_JAWPOX010000944.1:0-559 GCF_033344475.1 Vibrio sp. 1288 | reverse complement strand
TAAACCACCTTTGCTCGGCTCGCATTTCGCCGCCACGACCGAACTACGCGAACCATTCACGTCATCATTTTTGGCATTAAATCCCAAAACCCAGGTAGGTCGACTTGAGACCAACTCTCTTTCTATTCTTCCAAGAGCCATCAAAAAGGATGCCTGCCCGTAAGGATACAAGTAGATATTTGTATTTGGATGACCACCTAAGGCAGAGGATATCTCAAGCATGATTTTTTTCAGTAGCGTTTTGTCGCTGAGTTGGGGCAACAATACGCAAACACAACCAGATACTTCTGCTTGTTTTAAGCTTCTCCCATGTGACGCAATGAGCTTAAAAAGTCGTTCTTCATAAACTTCATTGTTAACGTTTTGTGTTCTTTCACCGGAAAACCTAAATGAAGCATCGAGAATAGAGCTGACTTGTACTTCCTCATCGTCAATAAGACATAAAGGCATCTTAAAACCAATTCGCATCTATCCCCCGATGAGGACGGTCGGTACACCGACGAGAATTTTTCCACCATGAGATGTAGAGTCCCCTGATCTAGCAGCCGGTTTACCATTA
>NZ_JAWPOX010000943.1:0-560 GCF_033344475.1 Vibrio sp. 1288 | reverse complement strand
GCAAGCAGGATGAAATCCTAAATCGCTTTACGGTTTAGGTCTTTCATCAACAAAAACAGCGAGCCTAGCTCGCTGTTTTTGTATCTATAGTTTTACATGGATATATCGGTCACTTGAACGACGATAATAATGGTCATCCACTTTTAAATACGTAAAGTTACCAATTTGAATATAAGTGCTATTACGAGGAATGCGGTCGTAATAGTAGTATTGGTGCCTTGGCGGCCTTGGGTTCACCACAATCACATCATGATGTCGGTGTTTATGCTTGTGCTTACGTTTATGGTGGTGATGGTCATGATGATGCTCGTGTTTATGACCGTGCCTGTGTTTTGGATCTGCCATCGCTTCCGCACTGAACACACCCAAAGACAGCATAACGCCAACCATGGCAAAAGATAATTGCTTTGACACAACGACTCCCCTTATCGATACAACTATCACTATATTAGTCAGCATCTGCTTACCACATGTCAGTTGTTCGCTAAGGAGTATCACCTCTCGGTCAGAGCTTATGAACAATTATCAGCACGACGTCAAAGCCGTCATCTCTCGTAAAA
>NZ_JAWPOX010000942.1:0-560 GCF_033344475.1 Vibrio sp. 1288 | reverse complement strand
CCAACGTGCTCGTTACTTTGAAGGAGCGGAATACCGAGCGCATGAAAGCGTTGGTGGTGAATTAGGCGACGAGTTGTGGTCGACACCTTTGTTCCAAGCCTTAAAAGCGTCCGTTGCTCGTTATGGAGATGGTTCGGATCGTGTTTTCCGTGACTTTGACTCGATTGTGCTTGAAGGCATGTACGGCGTGGGTCGTGGTGTAAAAATGCATGATTTGGCGGAGTCCACCGTATTTGCCGCGACAATGCTTTTCCCTGAAAAAGAGTACGCACAAATTCTGAAAGATAGCTTCGCACAGCATAACTTACTCAAAGTTCCTTTTAACGCCCGATATCAATCTCGTTACATCAACGCTGGGGAAACGGTCGAGTTGACGCTTTCTCACACCGGCCGATCTGCAAGCGTAAAGGGCAATTGGTCACTGAACAACGACACATCAAAAGCGGTCGATGTGCAACTGGCAAACTCGGCCTCTTTCAGTGCCAACTTACCAACGGGGCTGACGTGTGGTACACCGTTTGAATCTAAAGTTTCGCTGGATTATCAGTTTGCTGAAGGGC
>NZ_JAWPOX010000941.1:0-560 GCF_033344475.1 Vibrio sp. 1288 | reverse complement strand
TAAAAATGTCGTATTGATAATACTTTTTATCTAACATTTTGTAATAAAAACAATAATCCTGTATACATCTCGCCGAAAACTAATAAAAATTATAGAAGTATCGTCTATGTCAGCCAATTTTTCTCAGAAAGCTCAAGAAACCCTCGTCGGAGAACTTGAAGAACTCGTTTCGACCACTAACTTAAAAGGTGTTATTACTTATTGTAATGACGCGTTTTGTCGCGTTGCAGAATACACGCACGAGGAGTTAGTCGGTCAGAATCATAATATCGTCCGTCATAGTGACATGCCTAAAGCCGCTTTTGGTGATATGTGGGCACGCCTTAAAGAAGGCAAAGCGTGGCGAGGTATGGTTAAAAACAGCACCAAATCTGGCGGTTATTACTGGGTAGATGCCTACGTAACGCCTATCTATGAAAAAAACCAAGTTGTCGGTTATCAATCTGTGCGCGTTAAGCCCAAGCGTGAATGGGTGGATATTGCTGCAAAAGCTTACAAGGGGATGCTAGCCGCCGAGAAAGCGGGTAGAACCTGGTCGTTAAAAATTAACGAAACGGTTC
>NZ_JAWPOX010000940.1:0-560 GCF_033344475.1 Vibrio sp. 1288 | reverse complement strand
GAATATCAAGACAATGAAGGCCAAACACAATCTAAAGCATTAACACTCAAAGTAGGCGATAGCCTTGAAGAAGTGGCAACCTACATTAATGCCCAGCAATCGGTAGTCGATGCTTCCGTAACGCAAGATCATCAACTGCAGTTTTTTACCTCGACACTGAATGCGCCAGAAGGCATCACATGGAAAGGCAATTTTGCCGATGAGATGGATATAGGTTCCGGTGAGTTGGTGACCGTTGATGATCTCGATATGTCGACAGTAGGAGGCGCTCAGCTTGCCATTAGTGTGGTGGATGCGGCGATAAAGTATGTTGATTCTCATCGCAGTGAAATAGGTGGATTTCAGAACCGTGTGAGTGGTACGATCGATAATTTAAACACCATTAACCGGAGTGTTTCGGAGTCAAAAGGGCGAATTCGAGATACAGACTTTGCTCGGGAGTCGACAGAAATGGTGCGCTCTCAGGTGCTGCAGGATGCGACAACTGCATTACTCGCTCAAGCGAAGCAAAGGCCGAGCTCAGCACTAGGCTTGCTCAGTTGAACGTGTTTCAGCGATGC
>NZ_JAWPOX010000939.1:0-560 GCF_033344475.1 Vibrio sp. 1288 | reverse complement strand
TACCTCTCGGAGCCAACCCTGTGGTTCAAGCCGGTAAAAACGCACGCATTCTGATTATTGGCCAAGCGCCAGGAACAAAAGTCCACAGCACTTCGATACCTTGGAATGATCCAAGTGGTGACCGACTGCGCCAATGGCTTGATATCGACAAAGACGAGTTCTACGACCCGAATAAAATTGCCATTGTACCGATGGGATTCTGCTATCCGGGTAAAGGTAACTCGGGAGATCTGCCACCGAGAAAAGAGTGCGCTCCTACATGGCACAAAAAGATTCTCGAACAGCTCCCCAATATAGAGTTGACTCTGCTTATTGGTCAGTACTCTCAGCAGTACTACCTCACCAACAAGCCCAAAACTCTCACGCAAACCGTTCAGCAATGGCAAGATTGGGAACCTGAGTTTATTCCTCTACCACACCCTTCCCCACGCAATACGCTGTGGTTAAAGAAGAATCCATGGTTTGAGTCGGAAGTCGTTCCCTATCTCCAACAACGCGTTCACTCGATGCTTTGAGTTACCTATGATCTAATTGCTGGTTAATCTGAACAAGAAAAGTGA
>NZ_JAWPOX010000938.1:0-561 GCF_033344475.1 Vibrio sp. 1288 | reverse complement strand
ACGGCTGTAGAGCTCAAACCACTCGGCGTCCATCTCCGTTTTCATCTCCCAACGCAGATTTTTGGCTTTACTGAGCAGTCGTTTTTGACTTCTAGATAGTACGAAATCAGGTATCGATATGCGAATAGGCTGGCAAGCATGGCAACGCTCGCAATGTGGTTTGTATATCGTATCTCCGCTGCGACGAAAGCCATTAGCCATCAATAGTTGATAGTTTTGTTCAGTATGTAATTCAGCGTCCAATGCCACCGCAACACGCTCTTGTCGCTCCGGTAAATAGCTACAAGGATGGTTGTTGGTTAACCCAATTCGAATGTGTTGTAGATCTGTGCTCATGATTCTGAATCCTGCAAAACTTGGGGCGTAAAGGTGTCAGAAGCCGTTTGCTTTTCTCTTAAAGATAGTAGCTTTTGTATGAACTCGTCTCGGTCAAGCTCAAATGCGCCGAGGGATGCCAAGTGCGGGTTCATCACCTGACAATCTATTAATTGACCATGCTTTGACGCCAAATGCGAACACAAATACCACAATGCGATTTTTGATGCGTTGTCTTTCAAACTG
>NZ_JAWPOX010000937.1:0-563 GCF_033344475.1 Vibrio sp. 1288 | reverse complement strand
CGCTAGAAACAGACGGCACGCAAGAAGTACTTAAAGGTATGCCGATTGAATACCAAGGCGTGAAGGTAGGTGAAGTGACGCTTGTCGTACCGAATTTCCGTCGCAATCTGGTTGAAGTCACCGCCCGAATTTTGCCGGAATACGTGGAAAATATCGCGGTAGAAGGCACGCATTTTTGGCTAACTGAACCTGAAATTGGCCTTGGCGGCGTGAAGAACTTAGGTGCGCTGGTTTCAAAATCTATCAGCGTTGAACCGGGTAATGGCAAGGCGAAGTTCGATTTCCCATTAGAAAAAGGGTTTGTCCGTGTAGAAGGCGGCATGTTTACCCTGCAAAGTGAGCAACGCGGTTCGGTTCAAGTCGGCACTCCTGTTCTCTACCGTCAAATGGAAGTTGGTCAAGTTACCGATGTTCGCTTGGGCGAGTTCGCTGATCGCGTGGTTTCCACCATCAAAATCAAACCTGAATACGCGTAGTTAGTGCGTCAAAACAGCGTGTTCTGGAATGTGTCGGGTGTGGATGTGTCTATCGGTATTACTGGTGCGAACATCCAAGCAGGTACG
>NZ_JAWPOX010000093.1:327-1438 GCF_033344475.1 Vibrio sp. 1288 | reverse complement strand
GGTGTAGTTAGAGTGCCTGAAGCAACTAGGTCTGCGGCATTAGTAAATGGATCTACAGTATCAAGCGTGGTTTGCGCTGCGTAGATGAACTGTGAGAAACCAGCACTCAGAGCTGCAAGCTGTTCCGGTGTCGCTAAACCTTCAAAGACCTCGTAACATGCTTTGTCATCTAACTGTGCACACTGCGCGTCAGCGTAAGACTTGTAATCCGTTGATGCTGCATAAGCAAGGTTGTGCTTGATTTGCGGACCAAAGTCTGAAGAACCCAGCAATAGATTACCGATTTGACCACCAGAGTTCTGAATAGAGGCCGCGCTAAATGTATACAGTGCATCAGCAGTAGGGCTGCCTAGTGTGTTGTTTGCAGCAGCAACCGCAGACGTACCAACAATACCGCCTAGTGAGTGACCTAGCATTTTCACTTGAGAGCCCATCATCGGGTTAAAACCTTGAAGAGGGCCTCCAGCCAATAGGCCGCCTTGCTCTGATACTACTAAACTAGCACGTAAGCCCAATACATCCAGCACGCTTTGACGAAGGTTATCACGCGCTACAGCAAGGTTAGACAGGTTCAAGTAAGCAAGAACGTTCGCATTTGCCGATCGTTGTTCGTCTAGGCTACGTGTGCCGTGGATTGGAAGATCGATAGCAATAACAGCTACGCCAGCCTGCACCATATTAAAAGCAAATGCATACGCGTTTTCTTTCGCTGAAGTGATACCGTGTTGGTAGATCACCACGTCTTTTGCAACACCATTTTGAGGAGTAAACAGTAAGAACTCGACATTTTCTAAAGACTTAACCGCAGGAACAGGAGAGTAACGAGTAATAACTCGCTCACTATCCAGTTGTGTGCCGTCGTTTAAGTACAGTTTCGAGCCTACCAGTTTTAGCTGCTCTGTTGGATCTGTTGCCAGCTTGCTAACGTCTACAGGAGAGCTTGCGAAAACGCCAGAAGAAAGCTGCTGAACCATGTTCGCTTGTTCTGCTGGATCGGTAAGTGCTGCGTTTAGCTTCGCTAGGCTTGGCATCGCAGACACCATCGGTTGCATGTTCCAGTTTGCGCCTTTTTCAAGGTAGTGTGGCAGTGTTACTTTACCCTCATTAACAT
>NZ_JAWPOX010000093.1:0-317 GCF_033344475.1 Vibrio sp. 1288 | reverse complement strand
TCACACTCGCGCCAGATTGCAGGTAAAGACCTTTAATCGCGCTTTTCGCTGCATCTAGGTCACTGACGTATTTATTAAAGTCACTGTCCGAATCTAACGCTGTCATAAAGTCTTGTGTCTCACCAAGCACCATTGTGTACGCAGTAGAAAGGTCGACAGCATTCTCGTTAGTATCATTTTTGTAAACGGTATTTAGCGTGTTCGCGCCAGTAGCAAAACCTGTCGCAGTAACACCTTTAACAGCCGCTAACGTGTCACCTACGGATTGAGTGCTGAACCATGATGAGTAGACAATATCAGCTGGGTTGACTTGCGCA
>NZ_JAWPOX010000936.1:0-563 GCF_033344475.1 Vibrio sp. 1288 | reverse complement strand
CGGGATAAGACTCATGCCACACGCACGAGCACGACGCAGATCTTTGTGCGGTGCATCCAAAATGGTTTGCGTATTGGTCAAATCATGAATCGTCGTGAAAGAGGATTGCTCAATGCCCAATTTCTCATGAATGACTTTTACTACTGGTGCGATGCAGTTAGTCGTGCACGAAGCCGCTGTCACGATACGATGTTTGTCAGGATCGAAAATGTGGTCGTTCACGCCAACAACGATGTTCGCAATGCCTTCTTCTTTCACTGGTGCGCTAACCACCACTCGCTTCACGCCCTGATCGAGATATTGGTCAAGGTACGAAGTTTTGCGGTGCACGCCTGTCGCTTCAATCACAACATCACAACCAGACCAATTCACTGCATCGATGTCGCGATGCTGTGTCGTCGCGATGCGCTTGCCATTGATGACGAGTTCATTTCCCTCAACCTGCACTTCATGGTGCCAACGGCCTTGAACAGAGTCGAACTCCAATAAGTGGCCCAACGTTA
Organism: Vibrio sp. 1288; assembly: GCF_033344475.1. Lineage (NCBI taxonomy): Bacteria > Pseudomonadati > Pseudomonadota > Gammaproteobacteria > Vibrionales > Vibrionaceae > Vibrio > Vibrio sp. 1288. The sequence goes on along the minus strand of NZ_JAWPOX010000936.1, from coordinate 60 downwards.
CTGCATCGCCCGCAACATCATTGATTTGCACAAATTCCAATTCTGGCCAATCGAATGCCG
>NZ_JAWPOX010000935.1:0-563 GCF_033344475.1 Vibrio sp. 1288 | reverse complement strand
AAAGCTTGCGACAGGGTATGGTGATTGATCTTTGATTTAATTCTTTTTATAACAGTTAGTTAGGTGTGAATAAGGCAAGATGGTGAAAAAGATCAATTGCGTGATATTAATCACAAAAGTGGTGAGTGAAAAGTAGTCGCATGAAGCAATTTGTTTACATGAATAATGGGCTACAAAATAGTACTTCTTTCATAGCCCACAAAGAGTTACTTAAACCAATGTTCGTCGGTCTCAGCCTGTGTACTCGAATAGCTCACATACAGACTTGAACAATTGTTCAGTTGATACTGGCATTGTAGGGGTAATAAAAATGGTATCGTCACCCGCTACTACGCCAAGAATACCCTCGGATTTACCTAACGAGTCGAGTAGGCGAGCAATAAGCTGTGCTGCGCCAGGACCAGTGTGAATGACAACCAATGCCGCATTGTGATCGATGTCTAAAACCAGTTCACGTAGAGAGCTGCTTACTGTTGGTACGCCCAGCTCGGCCGGTAGGCAGTACACCATTTCCATTTTTGCGTTACGAGTACGAACAGCACCAAACTTGGTCAGCATACGTG
>NZ_JAWPOX010000934.1:0-563 GCF_033344475.1 Vibrio sp. 1288 | reverse complement strand
GTGCGCTTCCATCTCTTCGCCAATTTCTTTACGCATATTCATTAAGCGAATAGCCGATTGCTCTAGAGCCTTGTCTTCATCAGATTCAGGAATCCACTTAGGTACATCGGTAGGTTTACCGCTTTCATCGACTGCAACCATAATCACGATACAGTGCGTAGTTAAACGATTTTTCATCTGTTTTGGATCACTAGCTTGAACATCAATGGCGATGTGCATTGAGCTTCGACCGGTGTAAATGACTTTCGCGCTAACTTCCACAAGGTTGCCAACATGAATAGGCGCAACAAAACGAATCCCACCCGCGTAGGCAGTAATGCAGTATTTTCCACTCCAAGCGGCACTACATGCATAAGCGGCTAAGTCGATCCATTTCATTACAGCGCCGCCGTGAACCTTTCCGCCAAAATTAACGTCGCCAGGTTCTGCTAAAAAACGAAGGGTAATATCTCTTTGACCACTGCTCATCTGTCATTCCTTTGTGAGTTATTGTTCTGACAATGTAGCAGCAAGCGTTTGTGACGGGAATAGGGCGAGCAACAAAACATTAACTTTTGTTTGAG
>NZ_JAWPOX010000933.1:0-563 GCF_033344475.1 Vibrio sp. 1288 | reverse complement strand
CGAGAAAATGCAAGACCAAGATGGTGTTCACTCATACCTTGGTTATGTACGGCAGGATAATGCTTCTCACACAGTTTAAGACAATCGTCCTGAAAATCATTGACACTTTGGATCACTAGGTCGAGTAGCAAAGAATATCCCTTAATGGTTAACAAAACGAACCGCAAAAGGTTAGCATAGTCTTTTCAGAATAGACTAATTTAGATCAGCAACTTCTTGATCTAAACACCAAAATTAGAAGCAATACGAATTTGGGGTGATTAAAGGCTACACAATCGAGACGAAACTCGATTATTTCGTAACGGTTAGCGAAATCCCCCCTTAAGCCGCACTTAAAGGAACACGCATGATTAAGTTAGAAAGAGTCCAAAAAGAAACATTAGCGTCGGCAATTCAAGACTATATGCAGGATGAACTCAGCATTGAGATTGGCCAGTTTGACAGCGAATTTCTGATAGATTTTATTACCGATAAACTAGGCGCAGTCTATTACAACAAAGGCGTTGAAGATGCGAAAGCCGTGATAGAACGTCGAATGCTTGAAATGTCTGATGAGCTTTACG
>NZ_JAWPOX010000932.1:0-563 GCF_033344475.1 Vibrio sp. 1288 | reverse complement strand
CGTGAATTCTTCGAGTTAGAGGATGAGTTAGGTGATTGTCTAAAGGTTTTGGTCGCTGAATTTGAAAAACTTCATGTGAAATACGTGGCAAATGCATAACAAACGCTTTAAGACGGATTCGCAACGCTCGGCGGTTTTGGTTTGATTTAGCTTTAATGTTTACGGTGTAATAATTGAGTGTTGTGGTAGCGTTGCTCACCACTTAAGCGGGCGTTAGCCCTCAGGAGGAAAAATGAAAATATCCATTATGGCAGCAGTTTCTGAGAATGGAGTAATTGGCTCTGGATTGGATATACCTTGGCATGTACAAGGTGAGCAGCTCCTGTTCAAAGCTATGACTTACAATCATTGGCTTTTAGTCGGTCGTAAAACTTTCGACTCAATGGGTAAACTTCCCAATAGGAAATATGCTGTGGTTACTCGCTCAGAAATGGTCTCGAATGATCCAGATGTTATTTATTTCACCAGCATTGAATCGGCATTATCTTACTTAGACAATACGACAACACATGTCTTTGTTTCTGGTGGTGGTGAAATTTACAAAGCATTAATCGAACAAGCAG
>NZ_JAWPOX010000931.1:0-563 GCF_033344475.1 Vibrio sp. 1288 | reverse complement strand
CAAAAAAAAGGTGAACCTATGCAGGCGCAAGCCCAACCAGAAAAAACACTTCAGGATGATCCTGAATTCCGCCGCCTAGAAGCTGTCGAAAGTGCTCGAGATCCAAGCTTTTTGATTCGTGCACAAATGCAGTTGCAAGCTCAACAAAAACAACGTCCACAACAATCTCAGAAGGAGTGGTAAGCCCGTGATGAAAAAAGGCGTACATCTGGTCTTTATTCTTGTGGCCAGCCTGTTATCTAGTTTCTCGGTGATGGCACAAAGCCTCCAGGCAAGTGTCAACAAAACTGAAGTGGCTAAAAATGAAGTCATCAACCTACGGATAATGGCAGACTCAGAAGTTGCGTCCGACGCCATCGACTTCAGCGTATTGGAAAAAGACTTCTTCCTAGGACAGCCTCGCTACGGGCGTTCGAGTAACAACATCAATGGTCGAAAATATCAGCGCACAGAATGGAGCATTTCTATAGCGCCAATGAAAGAAGGGATAATTACGATCCCGAGTTTTTCGGCCGATGGCATGAAAACCGAGCCAATTCAGCTAAAAGTCACGGCGAACAAAT
>NZ_JAWPOX010000930.1:0-564 GCF_033344475.1 Vibrio sp. 1288 | reverse complement strand
AACGAAGAACATCATCATCTCTTGTGGTATTCACGGGGATGAAACCGCACCGATGGAGCTGGTGGATTCGATCATCAAAGACATCGAATCTGGATTCCAGAAAGTCGATGCACGTTGCTTATTCATTATTGCTCACCCTGAGTCAACTCTGGCGCATACACGATTCCTAGAAGAAAACCTCAATCGTCTATTCGATGAAAAAGAGCACGAACCAACGAAAGAACTGGCGATTGCTGATACGCTGAAATTGTTGGTGCGAGATTTCTATCAAGATACAGAACCAAAAACGCGTTGGCACCTAGATTTGCATTGTGCTATTCGTGGTTCGAAACATTACACGTTTGCGGTAAGCCCAAAAACGCGCCACCCAGTTCGCAGCAAAGCGTTGGTAGATTTTCTCGATAGTGCGCATATTGAAGCTGTGTTGTTATCCAATTCACCATCAAGTACGTTCAGTTGGTACAGTGCAGAGAATTACGGTGCACAAGCGCTAACGATGGAGCTTGGCCGCGTCGCCAGAATTGGTGAAAACGCTCTGGACAGATTAACGGCATTTGACTTGGC
>NZ_JAWPOX010000929.1:0-564 GCF_033344475.1 Vibrio sp. 1288 | reverse complement strand
ATCTGCATTGTCGCTGCAAGGCGGTAAAACAACGGAGCCCGACATCATTGAGTGGCCACGCGGTTCAAACATCAGTGCTTGTCGAATCCAATCATAATGCTCTAAGAAATACTGACGCTTTTCACTCATCGTGTTGCCCTCAAGTGGTGGAACACCACCAGCCACCAATCTCACTGGGTTTCCACAGGTATGGGCATCGATACAGAAAAAGGTTCCTTGTCTCATTTTTCTCTCCTTGCTGAAGAAATGGGTTGAATCGAACGAGCTTGATGTTATCGTAATGTAAAATATATTGTATACAATCTGCTTTTTCAAATGTGACTTGGAGCATATTCATGTTGGGTAAGGAAGAACTCAGAAATCAAAGCATCGCGGTTATAGGGGCGGGAATCATCGGTTTGTCGATTGGCTTAAAACTGCAACAGCAGGGGTATCGCGTCACCATTTTTGATCCGAATGGAGTGGGCAATGGGTGCTCGAAAGGTAATGCCGGGCACATCGCGACCGAGCAAGTTTTTCCTCTTGCCACGCCGGCCTTGATCCCTCAATTACCTAAGATAGATC
>NZ_JAWPOX010000928.1:0-564 GCF_033344475.1 Vibrio sp. 1288 | reverse complement strand
CGACTGCTGATGATTGTCGTGTTGATGCAATGTATCGAGAGCGTCAACATGGCCGCAATCAGTTTGAAGCACAGATGCTAGACAGCCACGGCGAAACCATCGATTGTTTAATAGAAGCAACACTGATTCAGCACAACGGGCACACCGCCTTGATGCTGCTGTTGCAAGATTTGAGTGAAAACAAACAACAAGCAGAGATGATTCAAAAGCTGACCGATTTTGATCCTGTGTCTGGCTTTTGTAATCGCCCGGTAATCTTAGGCGCACTTGAAGAGTTGGTGAAACACCAGCCGAATCACTTCTCGTTCATCTACATCACTAGTAAGAGCCTCAAGCAAATCGCTGAAGTGTACGGACACCTGATCTTTGATGAGGCGATCCAGTACATCTCGACTTTGTTGCGCGACCATTTGGGCACTCACCAAATTGGTAGGATTAGTGAGCATGAGTTCATCGTCATTCTTCCCAACGCAAGCGGTCACAGCGACGCATTGGAAGCGGCAAACCGACTGTTAAATCAGCTCTCTTACAAAATCGAACTCTCTGGGATTATGTTGTCGCTCG
>NZ_JAWPOX010000927.1:0-564 GCF_033344475.1 Vibrio sp. 1288 | reverse complement strand
TTTGCTGATTAATATAGTTGGCAAGCTGGCGCCACTCTTGTTTCGTCAGTTGCGAATCTCGCCTCTCACGATAGGTGAGATAGGAAAGTGCGCTGATTTTTTCAATCTCAACATGGTCTGAAACTTGATTGAAACTCAGCATATTCAAGTTTTGAACATCGCCGTGAGAAAGCGTAATTTGATCCAAAAGCGCGCGTGCAGAAAAATACTCTTTGTGCGCTTGCAGCGTGATGCTCTCTTTGTTCCAACTGCTGATTCGAAATGGCCCAGTACCGATATGATATGAATAACCCGAGCCAAAAGAGGCCGTGTCTCGACACAATATTGAGGCATGTGGCGTGGCTAACATGTATGGAAAGAATTGGTTTGCGCGTTTGAGCACTATCTTCAAGCAGTTCGGAGTTTCGGCTGTGACGGTTTCAATGCATTGCCAAAGCTCATGAACCGGCCCTTTAATTTGCTTGAGTCTTTCTAAACTCCAAACCACGTCGTCTATACTCAGAAGCTCACCATCATGACGAAAAATGCCCGGCCTTAACCATAACGTCATGACGTTTTCTTCCA
>NZ_JAWPOX010000092.1:0-1458 GCF_033344475.1 Vibrio sp. 1288 | reverse complement strand
CTCGGCAACGAATACACTCACACCGATGAGTCGATTCTGGCTCTGGCAGAACTACAAAATTCACTGGCGTATTTGGAAGAGCAGCAACAAGGTCATTGGAAGCGTTTGTTAATGCAGCTAACTTACCTGTTCAATAACCTCGCTACGGTTGAAAAGCAGCTAAACAACATCAATAACCCGGATGCCGAACGCCTAGAAGAAGACACGCTTGCCGATACTAACCCACATACGTTGAAAGCGATGTGGCAACGCATTTCGGCTAACCTTCATAAAGATTCGATGCTGTTTCGACATGCGTTGCGTATGTCAATTGCGCTTACTATTGGGTACGGCATCATTCAGCTGTTTGATATTGACCGTGGTTACTGGATTTTGCTTACAACGCTGTTTGTGTGTCAGCCGAACTACAGTGCAACGCGCCAAAAACTTACGGCTCGTGTGATCGGTACTTTAGCGGGGTTATTGATTGGCGTACCGCTGCTAACGTTCTTCCCTTCTCAAGAAAGTCAGTTGGTGTTTATCGTTGTTTCGGGCGTGATGTTCTTTGCATTTAGGATGAACAACTACGGCTACGCGACCGGATTTATCACCTTGTTAGTCTTGTTCCTGTTCAACCAGTTAGGTGAAGGCTACGCAGTGGTGCTTCCTCGGCTTGCCGATACACTGATTGGTTGCGCGCTAGCCGTCGCGGCTGTGATGTTCATTTTACCTGACTGGCAATCGAGAAGACTGCATAAAGTGATGTCTGATGCGATAGATGCGAATAAACAGTATTTGGATCAGATCATCGGCCAATATCGTATCGGTAAGAAAGACAACCTGAGCTACCGCATTGCTCGTCGTCAGGCTCACAATAATGATGCGACATTGACGTCAGCAATCAGCACAATGCTTGCTGAACCAGGTAAGTATCGCGCAGCCGTCGATGAGAGCTTCCGCTTTCTGACGCTCAACCACGCCATGCTCAGCTACAGCTCTGCTTTAGGTGCCCATCGTACTCGCATCGAAGATGAATCCATTCATAAACTGGTTCTGGATGCTCACCGTTGTATCCACCAGCATTTGGATGTATTGCATCAACAATTACACCAACATTGCGAAGAGTGCGATTTATCCAACATTGACGATGCGGGACTTGAGCAGCGTTTGAACGAATGGCGCGATGCGGATGACAGCTCGGCGCGTATGGTGCTTCAGCAACTCCACCTTATTTATCGCATGTTGCCTGAGCTTCACTCGCTGGCGAGCAAATTTGCCGTTCGTGTGAACTAACTCGACCTTAGAGAGACTAACTTAAAGGTGCATGTGACTTAACGCGCGTTCTTTATGCAATTAGGGAAGCACTTTTGCTTCCCTTTTTTAATTTTAGATAACCCGAAGTAGGTAAAATTACCTTTCATAGGAAAAGTCTTACGTATCACTTAACGCACCTTGACAATACTCGGACAAAAAACCATC
>NZ_JAWPOX010000926.1:0-564 GCF_033344475.1 Vibrio sp. 1288 | reverse complement strand
CGCAACTGTGGTCGAGGTGTGCCATGTCTTCCAGTTGAAGCATAATGTTGCTGGCTTTGTCCAAAACCTCACGACCAAGTGGCGTGACGAGCACTTTTTTATTGTCCCGCTCAAAAATCTTAATGCCTAGCTGACGCTCCAGTTCACTGACGCCTGTACTCAACGTTGATTGGCGAACATGACACAAATCGGCTGCTTTACGAAAATGCAGCGTTTTTGAGACAGCCAAGGCATAAGATAATTGTTTTATCGATAGCATAGCGTTTATCCATCCGTTGAGTCTTCTCGTCGTTCAAACTTCTCGTTCTAATGATCAAGCTTAGAAGATGGCTTTTTGTTATTCGAATTTCCCTAACGTTGTACCTGCCTTTATTTACCATCCTTTCGCTCGGCATTGCCGTTCGATTCTGAGCGCGACTTGCTGTACTTGGTGATCAAGATAATCGGTCGAACTCACCATTTGTCGCATGTCTTCAACAAAATGAGCGGGGCGAATCATCCGCAAAGTGTTTTCGTTTTTGCAAATAAAGTCGACACGCGGAATGCCAAACTTGTCCTCATATT
>NZ_JAWPOX010000925.1:0-565 GCF_033344475.1 Vibrio sp. 1288 | reverse complement strand
AATCTAAAACCAAAAAATATTGAAAATTTGGTAAATAACTTCAATTCATACATTAAAATTCAGAATATAAATCTAGTTTTTAAAAATATTCATAGTTTGATAATTTACAAAATTGTCTTTTTATCAGCACGATTCACCACATAGTTGATGTGATAACAATCACTAAAACAGATACCATCCGCCACATTATTATTTTTATAAAGGCGAGTCTTAAGTGAAAGAATCTCGAAATACGTTAAATTCTAGTGAATTAAACACAACAACCTCTTGGTCAAAACATGACACACATTGGGTACTTAGCCTATTCGGGACCGCCGTTGGTGCCGGTGTTTTGTTTCTGCCAATCAACTTAGGCATCGGTGGATTTTGGCCACTAGTCGCAATGGCGTTTTTGGCATTTCCAATGACTTACCTCGCCCACCGCGGTTTAGCGCGCTTTGTATTGTCTTCTAAGATCAAAAATGCCGACTTTACCGATGTGGTTGAAGAGCACTTTGGCGCAAAAGCGGGACGTTCAATCTCTCTGCTTTATTTCCTATCGATTTTTCCTATCCTGTTAATTTAC
>NZ_JAWPOX010000924.1:0-565 GCF_033344475.1 Vibrio sp. 1288 | reverse complement strand
CTCAGGCATTGGGATATCGTCGGTTTCATACCATGCGCGCTCTGTCGCAAAGGGATACCAATAATTCCAAGCACCAATCAAAAGCAGAATCGAAAAGGTTAGGCAGCAGGCCGCTGCGACTAGCGCAAGGAGTTTACGGCGCCCTTCAGGTACGATATTGATGATGACATCCACGCCAATGTGAAAGTGTTTTTTCACACCGTACGAAGCGCCAACTAAAACCATCCACGCGAACATGAATACGGTGAGCTCTAACGCCCAGAGAATATTATCGTTAAAGACATAGCGAAAAATGACATTAGCAAACGTCAGCAATGTCATCGCACCTAAGAAGAAAGCAATCAAGGTTTCTTCAATGGCATCGGTGATTCGTCCAGCCTTGGCAAAAAAAGTCGGTTCCATAATTACATCACGTCATCAGTAAAGGGAAAAAGCCCTCATCCTTAGCTCGGCTTAGAGAGAGTCCGAGGGCGAATGGATATCGTTTTTGTTATTGTTGGTTTGAAGCCAAAGCCGCTTCAATCAGGTCAGAACCAATGTCTTTCTCAAACTTTTTCCACACTGG
>NZ_JAWPOX010000923.1:0-565 GCF_033344475.1 Vibrio sp. 1288 | reverse complement strand
TCGACCTGAGTCGCGACTGGTCGAACTTCGAGTATTGGATCCAGCAAGCCGGTAGGACGCACGACTTGATCCGCAATTTCACCTCCCGATTTCTCTAGCTCATAATTACCCGGCGTCGCCGAGACGAAAATAGTTTGCGGAGCAAGAGATTCAAATTCTTCAAATTTTAGAGGACGGTTGTCCAACGCCGATGGTAAGCGGAAACCAAACTCAACCAGAGTTTCTTTACGTGAACGGTCACCTTTATACATCGCACCAATCTGCGGTACAGTCACGTGGGACTCATCGATGATAAGCAAACCATCATGAGGCAAGTAATCGAACAAGGTTGGAGGCGGCTCACCCTCAGAACGACCACTGAGATAACGTGAGTAGTTTTCGATACCAGAGCAGAAACCGAGCTCATTCATCATCTCGATATCAAACTGTGTACGCTGGCTAATGCGCTGCTCTTCTATTAGCTTGTTATTCTCTAGTAATTGTTTCTTGCGTACTTCGAGCTCAACTTTGATGCTTTCTATCGCTTCGAGAATACGGTCGCGGGGCGTCACGTAGTGCGTTTTCG
>NZ_JAWPOX010000922.1:0-566 GCF_033344475.1 Vibrio sp. 1288 | reverse complement strand
GCTAACTCGTCGTTCGCTTCGGTGCCTGCGTCGTAACTGTTCAAGGTCGCTTTGTAAGTGCCCGCTTCGGTTGGAATTTTCCAACTGTCTAAACCGACAAAACCATCATTGGTTGGCAATAACATCGCGCTAAGTGAGAGGTAACCGTGATCGCCACTATCCAAAGTAAACGTGGTCGCAGCACCCGGATTGAGAATACCGCCCGCAGGATTTTCTACGACTGCGCCGCCTGCGTTGCCAATCACGGTCGATAATCCAGAAATATCCCCACCTTCAGCCATCGCTTCAAGCTCTGATGTGGCGGATTCTCCGACTTTAAACATATGTAGATCTGAGCCATGCGCCGCGACGATAAGCGGTGTAAAGTAAATGCCTTTGGTTGCGTTGGTAACCGTAATTTCTAGTTCCGCCGCTTGAGCTGATGCCGCGCCAACCGCCAGAGCAACAGACGTCATGACAAGACTAAGTTGGGTACGTTTTTTCATTGTGAATCCATCCTTTTATGAGAGTGAAACCCAAGCCCTTGAACATCGTCTTTTGTTGGCTTGAGCAGCATTGCTTTCGAA
>NZ_JAWPOX010000921.1:0-566 GCF_033344475.1 Vibrio sp. 1288 | reverse complement strand
CGACAGTGAAATGGCTTCCACCGATTCGTTGTTTACACGACCTTGGAAGTCTTGATTTTCATCCAACACGTAAGCAAAACCGCCCGTCATACCAGCGCCGAAGTTCACACCTGTGGCGCCAAGAATAGCCACAATGCCGCCAGTCATGTATTCACAGTCGTTATCCCCCGCGCCTTCTATGACAGCGATGGTGCCAGAGTTACGAACACCAAAACGCTCTCCCGCTTTACCCGCAGCAAACAGTTTGCCTCCTGTCGCGCCGTACAAACATGTGTTACCGATAATGGTGGCTTCGTTACATTTAAATGCAGTGCCTAGGTGAGGTTTAATCGCGATTTTACCGCCTGCCATGCCTTTGCCTACGTAGTCGTTCGCATCACCAGTGAGGTAAAGCTCTACGCCGCCCGCATTCCAAACGCCAAACGACTGGCCAGCCGTACCATCTAGATAGATTTTGATTGGCGAAGCTGCCAAACCTTGGTTGCCATAGCGTTTTGCTATCTCACCAGATAAACGCGCGCCAACAGAACGGTCGGTGTTGATGACGTTGTAGAAGAAACTTGCTG
>NZ_JAWPOX010000920.1:0-566 GCF_033344475.1 Vibrio sp. 1288 | reverse complement strand
ATGCGACACTGCATTTCATAAAGTTGCTCGATACCTACTGCCGTTTTTATAAACTATTCTATGAGGCAGCATGGCATAAAACTATACGGTTTTCGGGAAAATGCTCCGATCTCAATATGTCCGCATAAAAAGTAGGTTAAAAGCCAATTTATTGAATAAAAGCTAAAACTTAAGTGTTAGGTGGGTTGAGATAAATGGTCTTAAAGTTAAGGTTTCTACCTAAGCTTTTGATGAACGCGGTAGCCAACAACGTAGCCAATGTAGAATAACGCAGCGAGCGTAATGAATGCTGTGACGTAGGCAAAAATGCTATTCAGCCCTAGCCCGAAAGCCAGTGTAAATGCGATGCCGTTCACTGCTTCTGCAGGCATCATGTACCAATCAGCATGAACGGAAGATCCGAAGAGGAGAAATGTGCAAAGTAAAACGATCGTGCCGCCGAGCAAGCCGACCCATCTGCTGTTGTTCATGTTGTAATCTCAGGGGTTACCGAAGTAACGTAACAAAATATTTCAGAGCCGGCATTATACAACCGAGAGAGGGTATAGGTGGTAGAAATATTTGCC
>NZ_JAWPOX010000919.1:0-566 GCF_033344475.1 Vibrio sp. 1288 | reverse complement strand
GATTGGTTGACAATTCATCGTCTTTATACTTCAAAGAGACAGGGGTCTGAAAGGTATTGAGCGGCATATCTAAGCAGGCAAACTTTGCTACTGCTAATCCAATGCAATAAATTTTGTTACTCATCACAAAATATTTTCTGTCAATATGGCGCAACCTTAGGTTGTTGCGCTGAAAGCCACTTTGTATCCGCGTAACCTCAGTACTGAGTTAACCCTCGCCTCAAATCAACCAACGTGGTGATGGAATTAATCATGCAAACCCTTAAAGAATATGGGTATACTTCGCCACACTTTTTAATTTGTAATGAATGATGAGAACGTTATGTCTGATAGAAAGTTTATTGAAGAATTCGACCTTCTTTTAATCGCAAACCAAATCATCCAAGAGCACGATGATTACATCGACGGAATGCGAGCGACAAGCGTAGAAGAAAAAGACGGGGTTTTGGTGTTTAAAGGTGAGTACTTCCTTGATGACAAAGGCTTACCAACCGCAAATACTACGGCAGTATTCAATATGTTCAAATACTTAGCCCATCACCTTTCTAAAGAATTTACGCTGATTA
>NZ_JAWPOX010000918.1:0-566 GCF_033344475.1 Vibrio sp. 1288 | reverse complement strand
GCCATATCGATAAAGTCGATAATGATGATGCCACCTAGGTTACGCAGACGTAACTGGCGAGCAATGGCTTGAGTCGCTTCAATATTGGTATTAAAGATGGTCTCTTCTAAGTTACGACGACCAACAAACGCACCCGTGTTGATGTCGATGGTGGTCATCGCTTCTGTTTGATCGATGATTAAGTAACCACCCGACTTGAGCTCAACTTTGCGCTCCAAAGAGCGTTGAATTTCGTTCTCAGTGTCGTACATATCAAAGATAGGCTTGTCACCTTCGTAAAGCTCAAGCTTATCGGTCAGCTCCGGTACGTACTCAGAAGTAAACTCTTTGAGGTTCTCATATTCTAAACGTGAATCGACCAAAATCTTGTCGAGTTCCGTTCCAACGAAGTCACGCAAAATACGTTGTGCAAGACCAAGCTCGCCATACAGCGTTGAACGTGTCTTGTACTTAGAACGACGCTCCATGACTTTCAGCCATAAGCGTTTTAGGAACGCAGCATCTTGAGAGAGTTCTTTCTCGTCCGCCCCTTCTGCGGCCGTGCGGATAATGAAACCACCGTGCTC
>NZ_JAWPOX010000917.1:0-567 GCF_033344475.1 Vibrio sp. 1288 | reverse complement strand
TGGGGCTGGGCGAATTTATCCATCACATGCCCGATAACTTGTCTGGTGGTCAGCAGCAACGGGTAGCGATTGCTCGCGCTTTGGTTCACAAACCTGCATTAGTGATTGCCGACGAGCCAACAGCAAGCCTCGATAGCCAAACCGCAAACAAAGTCATCGATATCATGAAAGGGCTCGGGCACGAGTTTGGTACCACCTTCATTGTCGCCACTCACGACCCTCGCATGGCATCACGCTGTGATCGCACCATCGAGCTGGTGGACGGCAAAATCATCCAAACGCACGCCAGTGTGGAGGTGGTCTCATGGGCAAGCTAATTCCCGTTTCGGTTCGCCTTGCTTGGCTGAACCTACAACGTAATCGCCGACGCAGTTTGTTGTCGATGCTGATCATCGCCATTGCAGTTTTTGCGCTGACCAGCGCAGGTGGTTTTGGCCTTTATACCTACGACAGCTTGAAAGAATCCACAGCGCGTGACACGGGGCATCTGACATTAACCACGCCGGGCTATTTCGCTAAAGAAGAAGAGATGCCATTGAGCAATGGTTTGAGCCATGCCGATGCGAT
>NZ_JAWPOX010000091.1:0-1464 GCF_033344475.1 Vibrio sp. 1288 | reverse complement strand
GAAGAGATAACTCATGATGATCGCGTCTTCTTTTCCATTGCCTGTTTTGGCTGGATAATAATCATAACGACGATCCACTTCGTTAAAACCTGCTTGCTCATAAATATGAATCGCAGGATGGTTACTTTCTCTTACTTCTAGCCACGCGCTGTCTGCTTTGGCTTGCTCACAGTGATTCAGAAAGGCATCCAATAACTTTTGACCGTAGCCTTTTCCTTGTAGAGCAGGGGCAACCGCAATATTGAGTAACGTCACTTCACCCACAATATTTTGTGCATAAAAGTAGCCAACTACCGAGCCGTCTTCGACCATCACGTGATGGCACGCACCGCGACTCGACAAATCGCGCACTAACGACTCTGCCCATGGGTGAGAATGCGCTTGCTGTTCAATTTGCCAAACTTGCTCCACATGCTCACTGCACATTGGGAGAATTTCAATCGTCATGATTTAACCTATTAGGTCGAAATACCGCGCCACAATAGAGCTTGGTATTCGATCTTTTACAAACGTTACGAGTAAGAACAAATTTGCTGCCAAAGTACGCGTTTTTGTTCATTGTTGCCATCAATGTCTTGCAATAACGGCGAGGTTAGCTGCTTAGCATTTTCCATACTGTTACTTTCACAGCCTGCAAACCATACCCACTCCAACTGATGTTCACCAAGCATTGCAAGGCGCTCAGGCTCGATATGCATGGCTTGTTCAAGCGTTAATTTCATACTTTTAAGTATCTTCTCGAACAGTATCGCTGTCTCATTCGTAGGACAGATGGGTGAGACCAGCAGAAGTTTGCAAGAACTTGGCAAATCTATAGTTGGCGGTTGATAGCCTGCCAACCTTTCTGGGTGAATCAACTCCCACGAGGTGATTCCCATTTCGTGTAAATACTGTTTCTCGTTAATTGACATTTTTCGTCACCTGTTTGAACGAGGCAATCCTATCAAAAAGTCAGAGGTGTTATGAAGCTTTTCCAATCACTCTTTACTGTGATGATGGTAGCGACCATCAGTTTTTCCACATTTGCGAGCAGCAATAATGATGACTGGGAGCTGATCGCAACCAAGACCGTCAACTTCCAAACGGAGACAGACACCGTTACGCCAAATAGTCTGCTCAAAAACCGTAACTTCAGTAAAATCAAAATAAAGTGCATTCAAGGCACCGTCGATTTAAAAGACATCAAAGTCACCATGACCGACGGCAGCGAGAAAAAACTCACATCAATGGGCACGCTCACCAACGGAATGTCAACGCGAGCTTGGACGCTACCAGGATCGGAGGACGCGAAACTTAAGCACCTTGAAATGAAATACAGCAGTTGGGGAAACATGAAGCTCGACGTGCTGGGTGTCAGCAGAAAAGCAAAAGTCGAAATCTGGGGTAAAAAGAGAACCAAAAACGCTCAATAAACGTCATGCTTGTCGATTGACTGATGAAAAGCAAACAGCCCGCTATTTCAGC
>NZ_JAWPOX010000916.1:0-567 GCF_033344475.1 Vibrio sp. 1288 | reverse complement strand
CGTTCACTGCTGTTTCGTACATTGTTATGCTGCTTTGTATTTTGCTCCGCAAGAATGGCTTTCACGTCCGTTGGCAGCGCAACCAACTGGGCTAGCTCTTGCTCAGGAATATCCGCGACGACGTCACCCGTTCTCAAACCTTCAATGACATTGATTTCTTGTTCGCTCAGAGGTTTGCCTTGCGCCAACTTGGTATCAATAACTTCCAGCTCATCAATTGAAACCAGCTGAACCGCCTTACCTTCAAAGCCGACCGTCGCAGGGTCAAGTGACACCGAACCATCCAATGCACCTGAGGTGTTCGCCTGAGCTTGTTGCATTGCTGAAGCATCCATTACAGGAGGCGCAGTCAGGTTTTGCCATTCAGTTGATTGAGATTGTAGCTTCTCAATATCAATCGGCTTTCCATTGGCATCTAAGATTGGTTCCAGTTGCTGCTCGGCCGCCAAATTCACTTGCTCAACAGAAGGCGTCGATTGCAACGCTGCTAGCGCTTTTGCGTCATCTGTTTCGACCAGTTTCGACACTGGAGCAGAGAAAGAGGTTGCTTGCGTCGTCTGTAGAGGC
>NZ_JAWPOX010000915.1:0-568 GCF_033344475.1 Vibrio sp. 1288 | reverse complement strand
CGTTTTATGAAGATGTTTACCTATCGATCATTGGCCGCAATGCGGCAGGAATTGAGACGATTTTCCGCAAAGCCTACGGCGAGAATTTAGACCGCCTGCATCTTGAATGGCGCACTCGTTACAACGCAGTTGTCAAACACCAAGCTATCCCTGTAAAAGATGGCGTTGTTGAGTTGCTGGAGTGGTTGAAAGCACAGGGCTTACCTATCGCGGTCGCGACATCTACCGCGAAAGAAGTGGCAAAAATCAAACTGGAATTAGCAGGGTTGAGCAAATACTTCGATAACCTAACGACAGGCTGCGAAGTGAGCCACGGCAAACCCGATCCAGAAATCTATTTTCTGGCAGCGAACCGTCTGGATGTAGAGCCAAGCCGATGTTTGGCCTTTGAAGATTCCAATAACGGTGTTCGCGCCGCTGTAGCGGCAAACATGATTACTTATCAAATTCCGGACTTGGTTGAACCTTGCGATGAGGTAAAACAATTTGGTCACGCTATCGTGCCTTCACTGCACGAAGTATTAGCCGAGCTTAAACAGACTCGCTAATCCTCCTCTGAATACGTTCT
>NZ_JAWPOX010000914.1:0-568 GCF_033344475.1 Vibrio sp. 1288 | reverse complement strand
GGTGTTGATCTCTGGGGATTGCTATCAGCATCAAACTACTTATCAGTTTGAATTTTAGATAGCACTTCTGCCCTTTGAACTTGCAGCGGCAGCGATGCTGCAACTCCAACGACTTTGGGTGTTATGGTGGGCTACATGCCCACCTTTTTTGTTTTTGTCGAAGAGGTTCGAACGATGAGCTCACCCTCTACTTTGCGTTTGTTAGAAAGCAACGGTTGCCCTTCAATCAGTGCCATCAACGATTCGATTGCGAGTTTACCCATGTCTGAGTAGGGCAGTTCAACCGACGTTAATGCTGGAAAGCTTTCAGAGGCGATTTGCTGATTATCGTAACCGACAACGGCAACATCCTGAGGAATCTTCAACCCCAACTCCGCTATCGCTTGGTAGCACCCCATTGCCATATAGTCGCTGCCACAGAAAATCGCTTCCGGCGGCTGCTCCATATTCAGTAGAGACAGTGTTTGCTGGTGCGCTTCTTTTAGCGACCAGTTTGCATCGACTAAATACTCTGAGTTAGGAATGATGTCTGCATCAATGAGAGCCTGACGATAACCATCGGCACGTT
>NZ_JAWPOX010000913.1:0-568 GCF_033344475.1 Vibrio sp. 1288 | reverse complement strand
CAACAAGGCGTTTTTCGCGATATGTACGATGGTCAGTTGGCGATGGAGTTGGCGAAAAAGCAAAGCTCTGGCATCGCCAATATGCTGATTCAGCAGTTGAGCCCTTCAATGCGCGAAGTGGCCTTCGATTCGGCGCGCAATGTGTCTTCTGCAAATGACGGTAAAACGGTCGATTCTGAATCGATATCACAGCTTGAACTCGAAGAAATTACCGACCCATTTAACTCAACGGCTCAAGCGGTCGCCTCAGTTAAACAAGTGCTTGGAGAAGCCGGTATGACGACCGCTTTTTCTCAGCCGCTGATCAGGAAAATGGAGCTGTAAATGAACCTAGTTAATATCGCCCTCTCAGGTTTAAACGCAAACCGCGTTGCACTTGACGTGACGGCGCAAAACGTTGCGAGCGTCAATACGCCAGGATACAGCCGTCAACAAGCGTTGATGGCGACAGTTGGTGATGGTAAGTCCAACCGCTTAAGCTCTGGTATGGGTGTGGAAGTGACCAGCATCCGCCGTGTAACTGATCAGTTCTTGGTTAAACAAACTTGGTCTACCAATAGTTTGGCGG
>NZ_JAWPOX010000912.1:0-568 GCF_033344475.1 Vibrio sp. 1288 | reverse complement strand
CAAAGTAGGCCGCGCCATACCGCCAGTCCAACCCCAGTTCATGAACAAGGCAACTTGCAACCAACTGGCGTCCACGGTTAGACATATAACCAGTGTGATTCAGTTGGTGCATACACGCGTTGACAATGAGATACGGTGTGGTGCCGTTTTTCCACTGCTGAAAACGATGCGCATAAAAGCTGGTTAACGGCGGTTGATTGCGAATACCACCAAACCGAAACAGCCTTTGTTGATAACACCTTGCGTACCAATAAAAATATTCGCGCCACAACAATTCAAAGTAAATCCAGTAAGTCGAATCATTCGCCCCTTGGGTTTGTTCATGCTGTTTGAGCATGGCATAAATCATTCTTGGCGACACACAACCAAGCGCAAGCCAAGGTGAAAATTTGGTGGAATACGCCATCCCGTCGAGTCCGTTGCGCGTCTCTTTATATGAGCTTGCCAAGCCAGAAGAAAAGTAACGCCGACAATGCGCAAGACCACTCCATTCTCCGCCAGAAAACAGCGCCGACTCATCAAAGTAAAAAGAGGATAAAGTTGGCAGTTGAGCGCCTTTTGGCATTGG
>NZ_JAWPOX010000911.1:0-568 GCF_033344475.1 Vibrio sp. 1288 | reverse complement strand
ACGCGGTATTAATTATTCGTGCGCAAGGCGAGCAGATTCGTTGGACTTTGTATGACCAAGCGCCTGCAAAGATTATTGATGCGCAAACTTCTCCACGCAGCGGGTCGGCAACAGGTGCAGACGCTATTTCCGCAATGGTGGATGGTATTGCTGATTACTACGCAAGTAAAAACGCCGTTGTTGTCTCAGGCAAGTCTTCTAAAGCTGTGAACGTGAAAGTGTTAAATGTAACGTCTGCTGCTGATTTCTTCCGTTTAGAAAATGCACTTACCAAATTGAATTCAGTGGCGGGCACTGAAATCAAGCGTGTACAAGGCAGTGAGTTAACGCTGACTATTCATTTGCTTGCTTCACAACAAGCATTTGAGCAAGAGGCTTCGTCTATCTCACAATTGATGGAATTTGAAGATCCACTCGGTGACGTTGAAGAAGTGACGCCATCGGAAGATCAATCGGTAGAAACTCTACCTTCAGAGGCTCAAGCTGTAGAAGGGCAACCAAAAACGGTGGTTCAAGCCGTTGAGGAAACTGTGCCAGCAGCGCAAGTACAACAGCCTGTTGTGATTCC
>NZ_JAWPOX010000910.1:0-569 GCF_033344475.1 Vibrio sp. 1288 | reverse complement strand
ACATAGGCGTTACCCGGACCAAAAATTTTATCGACTTTAGAGACGCTTTTCGTACCGTAAGCCATTGCAGCGACCGCCTGTCCACCACCGATATTGTAAACTTCATCAATGCCGCACAACTTGGCAACGTACAAAATTTCATCTGCAATCGGTGGAGGAGAACAAAGCACCACTTTACGACAACCAGCGATTTTTGCAGGCACGCCCAGCATCAATACCGTCGATGGCAATGGCGCGCTACCACCAGGAATATACAACCCTACTTTTTGAATGGGACGTGTCACTTGCTCACACATCACACCAGGTTGTGTCTCCACTTTAATTGGTTGTGGCTTTTGTGCTTTATGAAATTTAGCAATGTTGCTGTAAGCCTGCTCTAGTGCTTGTTTCATTTCCGCAGAAAGGCGCTCTGAAGCCGCATTAATTTCTTTGGATGGAACTCGGATTGATTCCGGTTTTACACGGTCAAACTTTTCTGTAAGTTCTAATAGCGCTGCGTCACCTTGAGTACGCACCTTTGCGATCACATCCGCAACTGCAGCGGTAATATTCGCGCCTTCCGCAATGGC
>NZ_JAWPOX010000909.1:0-569 GCF_033344475.1 Vibrio sp. 1288 | reverse complement strand
CTTTGCATTTGGCTGCATCAATTTTGGGTTTGGCATCGTCTTGCCATTGCAATGCATCGTAAGGACAACTGTCCTCGCAGCTACCGCAATAACCGTATAAGTTTTCGCAGCTGTTCGAGATAGTTGCAATCAAGCCTGTAGACTCTGTTTGGTTTGAAAGCGCCAATGTAGGACACGCCGACTTACACTCACCGCATAAATCACATGCTGAGTAGCTGATGTCTAACGCGGCCACGCCATCGACCATTTCAATGATTTGGCTTGGACATGCAGAGGCACACTCTCCGCATCCATCACACAGACGCGTGAACATTGATTCTTCTACCGCATACGGAGGTCTCGCTTTAACACGACGCTCTTGAGCTTGTTCAACTGGCGCACGACAGAACGAAAGAAAACGCCGCTTGCTTAGATCAACCGATTCAGACTGGCGCATCCGAGTAATCTCTCTTTGCAGGCACAACGACTTGGTATTGCTCACTCAAAGATTGAAGTAATTCTTCAGTAAGGTTCGACAGTTTTGAGTAAGGCGTGAGAGTCACCGCTTTTTTGAAGCGCTTATTGAAAAA
>NZ_JAWPOX010000908.1:0-569 GCF_033344475.1 Vibrio sp. 1288 | reverse complement strand
ATTTACTGCAGGTTCAATGGCAGAAATTGAGCCTTTGAATGGCTGATCTGGGTAGGCATCTACAAAAATATCCACTTCTTGGTCAAGTTTGATACGCGAGATGTCTGTTTGAGGCACGGTAAAGCGCAGACGCATTACGCTGCTATCTTCTAGGCGAACAATGTCGCTACCAGCTTGGATGTATTGACCAAGATAAACGTTACGGATACCAACCACACCTGCAAATGGCGCTTTGATTTCACGACGATCGATGGTTGCTTTTAAACTCTCGATATCTGCTTTAAGCGAGTAGTAGTTTGCTTCAGCTTCATCGTAAGCTTCTTTAGAAATAGAACCTTTCTTAAACAGACCTTGGTAACGTTTGTATTTCGCTTCTGCTGCAGGAAGTTTCGCTTGTGAACTCTTCAAGTTCGCTTTTTCTACTTCAGAATCAAGCAAAACGAGGGGTTGGCCAGCTTCAACTTGAGTACCTGATTCAAAAGCGATCTTGTCGATTACACCGCTCGTTTCGTTCGCTACCGTCACACCTTGGTTTGGCTCGATAACACCGATAGCCTCGATCACTGGTA
>NZ_JAWPOX010000907.1:0-570 GCF_033344475.1 Vibrio sp. 1288 | reverse complement strand
TGCCATACTCAACAACATGGTCACAGCAACACTGATTCTTGATGATGGATTGGCCATCCGCTATGCCAATCCAGCCGCTGAGCTGTTGTTTTCGCAAAGCGCTAAGCGCATTGTCGAACAATCGCTTTCTCAACTGATTCAGCATGCATCGTTTGACTTGGCCTTACTGACTCAGCCATTGCAAAGTGGCCAAAGCATTACCGACAGTGACGTGACGTTTGTCGTCGATGGTCGTCCGCTAATGCTGGAAGTCACGGTAAGTCCAATCACTTGGCAACGACAGCTCATGCTGTTGGTTGAAATGCGCAAAATAGATCAACAACGACGCCTCACTCAAGAGCTCAACCAGCACGCCCAGCAACAAGCCGCCAAACTGCTCGTGCGCGGTTTAGCTCATGAGATCAAAAATCCACTTGGCGGATTACGCGGTGCGGCGCAGCTGCTGGAAAAAATGTTGCCCGATCCATCGTTAACCGAATACACCCACATCATTATCGAACAAGCCGATCGACTAAGAGCGTTAGTCGATCGCCTACTTGGCCCACAGAAACCGGGCAAAAAGACACAAGA
>NZ_JAWPOX010000090.1:0-1506 GCF_033344475.1 Vibrio sp. 1288 | reverse complement strand
GCGATCGATGCGGACTTAAACGCCGGTTTGATTGATCAAGAAACCGCTCGTCTGCGCCGTAAAGAAGTTGCGAACGAAGCCGACTTCCACGGTTCAATGGACGGTGCGTCGAAATTTGTTCGCGGTGATGCGGTCGCAGGTCTGTTGATTCTATTCATCAACATCATCGGTGGTATCAGCATCGGTGTTTTCGAACACGGCTTACCAGCGTCTGAAGCATTCAAAACTTATGCACTGCTAACCATCGGTGATGGCTTGGTAGCACAAATTCCATCGCTATTACTGGCAACCGCAGCTGCAATCATCGTGACTCGCATCAATGACAGCGACAACGGCATGTCAGAAACCATGCAGAAACAGTTGCTCGCAACTCCAGCGACCTTGTTTACGGTTGCAGGGATCATGGCCGTCATTGGTATGGTTCCGGGTATGCCGCACCTTGCATTCTTTGCATTTGCTGGCGCATTAGGGTTTGCAGGTTGGAGACAAAGTAAGAAACCAGTTCAAGACACGCAAATCGAACAGGTGGAAGCACTTTCTCAAGCCATGCAAGAGGAAGACACACCACTCACATGGGACGACATCCCACACGTGCACACACTGTCTCTTGCGCTTGGTTACCGTCTTGTTCACTTGGTAAATAAGGATCAAGGTGCGCCACTTTCGCAACGTATTCGTGGTGTACGTCGTAACCTCTCAGAACAGGTAGGTTTTCTTCTACCAGAAGTTCGCATTCGCGATAACCTAAGCCTAAAACCGAACCAATACACCATTTCTCTTAATGGCGAAGTGATTGAGCAGGGCTTTATCGAACCAGAGCGTTTAATGGCGATTGCCGTTGGCGACACCTACGGTGAAATCGATGGCATTCTAGGGAGCGATCCTGCTTACCAACTTCCTGCAGTTTGGATTGAACACCAAGACAAGGCGAAAGCGCTCAACATGGGTTACCAAGTCGTGGACGACGGTACCGTGATCGCAACGCACATCAGCAAAATCATGAAAACCAACCTTGCAGAATTGTTTACACACGATGATGTAGAAGCGATGACGCAGCGCTTAACCCAACAAGCGCCGAAATTGGCAGAAGCCTTAGCCGCTGCACTTAACCCAGCTCAACAGCTCAAAGTGTACCGCCAGCTATTGCTTGATCAGGTGCCACTAAAAGACATCCGAACCATTGCGAATACCATGCTGGAGTCTTCAGAAAACACGAAAGACCCGATTTTGTTAGCTGCTGATGTTCGCTGCGCACTAAAACGCACGCTAGTTAACTTAATTGCAGGGCAAAAACCTGAGCTCAATGTTTACGCTTTATCGGATGAATTGGAGCAAATGCTACTGACGTCGCTGCAAGAAGCGCAAGCTTCAGGTACAGTGGTTCTCGATAGTTTCCCAATCGAACCGAATATTCTTGGTCAGTTCCAACAAAACTTACCTTTGATTCGACAACAACTTAAGCAGCAAGGCTTACCGCCAATACTACTTGTAATGCCGCAATTACGA
>NZ_JAWPOX010000906.1:0-570 GCF_033344475.1 Vibrio sp. 1288 | reverse complement strand
TGGGCTGGGTGGAAAGTTCAGTACAAAAAAGCCAGCCGTGTGGTAGATGTAAAATAAGCTTTTTATCAACGAGCTGATAAAAATAGAGCTGTGTATCTGCGGCTTATTGTAAAATCTTCAGCTAATTATAAAATCCGGAATGAAAATTGCTTTAACCGCTTTTCCCTTGCTGTTTATTGTCGAAGTTATCGATGATAAGGAATGATATTGCCGCTTTATGGTTTGGCGGCAAAAGGATAACGATGAAGTATAAAGTAATTCCGCTCTTGTTGTGCCCCGTACTTGCTTACGGAAAAGACATTACCCATATCTCAACCTACGAAGACAACTACGTTCTAGGTACATACACCACAGACATCAGCCAAAGTGCCTACAGCGAAATGGGCTCAGAGATGGATTCACTGCAAGATTTTGAAGTGAAGTTTCAGATCTCAGCATCAATTCCATTTTATCGCTTCAGCTCAGGCACTGCTTTGATGGGGGCTTATACTCAAAAGTCCCTATGGCAACTGGCAAACTCTGATATCTCCTCGCCATTTAGAGAAACAAACTACAAGCCGCAAGTGTTCA
>NZ_JAWPOX010000905.1:0-570 GCF_033344475.1 Vibrio sp. 1288 | reverse complement strand
CAATGGAGTTGACTGGGCCATTAAACAAATTCTTGCGTAACCACCCAACCACGCCAACGGTATTTGATGGTGGCGGGAGATCGGGCTGAAATTGATATGTACTCATATTATCTCTCCACCAGCGCAACTTTGCGGTTGTACAAGTTCATTAACGCAGACGTGAGCAAGCTCAGCGTTAGATAAACGCCCATTGTCATCGCGATGATCTCAATGGCTTGTCCTGTCTGGTTCAAGGTTGTACCAGCAAACACAGAAACCAGATCCGGATAACCAATAGCCATTGCCAACGAAGAGTTCTTCGTTAAGTTCAAGTATTGGCTTGTGAGTGGAGGAATGATGATTCTCAAAGCTTGAGGGATAACAACCAGCTTGAGCGTTTTAGCACGAGGCAAACCAAGTGACATCGCGGCCTCTGTTTGACCATGACTCACCGCGTTGATACCGGAGCGTACGATTTCCGCAATAAAGGCGGCGGTGTAAACACTTAACGCCAATAGCAAAGCTGCTAGCTCAGGAATAATGCTGATCCCACCTTTGAAGTTGAAACCTTTCAGTTCTGGGTATTCCAAA
>NZ_JAWPOX010000904.1:0-570 GCF_033344475.1 Vibrio sp. 1288 | reverse complement strand
AGATGAATGAATACACAGCTTAATGTGATGGTGATTGATGACCATCCACTACAAACCACAATACTTACGCAGATATTGAATCGCTATTGCGCGCAAGTAACGTCCTTCAACGGTGTCGATGATGCGATTCAATGTGCGCAACGTCAGCATTTTGATGTGATTTTTTGCGATATCCAGATGCCAGGAAAAGACGGCATCGACATGATGGAAATGCTCGATCAGATTCAATACCAAGGACAAGTTGTGTTAGTCAGTGCGATGGAGCTGACCATCATCTCTGCGGTGCGTGCCATGTGCGAAGAGTTTAGCTTTGAGGTGTTAGGAAAGCTGCCTAAGCCGTATGACGAAAACGAAGTGGTTGAACTGCTGAGCCTAATGAAAGGTGAAAAAACCAAAAAGGCGACGTTTATTCAACCCATCGAAGTGCAAGACCAAGAGTTCTTATTCGCGTTGGGTGAAGGGCGAGTGAAAAACTATTACCAACCGCTGGTGGATGCGCAAAGTGGAGAGGTGCTTGGGTATGAAGCGCTTGCGCGTTCGAGTCATCCGATTTATGGCGTGTTGTCGCCT
>NZ_JAWPOX010000903.1:0-570 GCF_033344475.1 Vibrio sp. 1288 | reverse complement strand
AGTCTAAAATTGGCTGAACGTACTGCCAACATGCTTCAACTGCATCACTACGTGCAAATAGCGTCGCATCGCCATTTAAAGCATCAAGTAGAAGACGCTCGTACGCAGTTAGCATTTGAGTCTCTTGCAGGTCTGCGTAGTGGAAGTTCATTTTCACTTCCTTCGCTTTAAAGCCTGCGCCTGGTTCTTTCAAACCAAAGCTCATCTGAATGCCTTCGTCTGGCTGAATACGAATGATCAGTTTGTTTTCCGGCGCATTTTGGCCAAACACTGGGTGCGGTGTTTGTTTAAAGTGAATAACCACTTCAGTAACGCGAGTCGGAAGACGCTTGCCAGTGCGAACATAGAAAGGTACACCATTCCAACGCCAGTTGTTGATGTAAGCTTTTAGACCAATGTACGTCTCAGTACGAGAATCGTCCGCTACGCCATTTTCTTCACGGTAACCTGGAAGGTGTTGGCCGCGCACGTCTGATGCAGTGTACTGACCAAGTACAAGATCGTTACGTAATGCTGTTTCATCCAGTGGTTTTAGGCATTGAAGCACTTTCACCACTTCATCACGCATTG
>NZ_JAWPOX010000902.1:0-571 GCF_033344475.1 Vibrio sp. 1288 | reverse complement strand
TCCACTTTCAGTGTCACTCGTGTACCTTGAGATAGAGTGTCAACAAGCGCTAATACATGTACGACAACAAATAACCAGCCTTCTGTATCGCGCTTTACAGGGATTGCCGCTCCAACAAATAACTCTCCGGTTGCCACTTCAATGGCACCAACTTGGCAATCAATCACTTCAAATTGTTGATCATTAAATACTAAGATGCCTTTATCCGCGGGATGATCAGGCCAGATATGGCTAACGGGATGAAACGGAGTCACGTCGGTGACTACGTAGGTCACTTCATTGTGGTTTTGAACGAGTTGAATCTGAGCGTCCAACTGCCAAGTTTGATGGCAGAAACGGGTTTGTGTCGCGGTAATCGTCATGCTTTGCTTATCTCTGTGAATGTAAGAAGTTAAGGTTTTGTGCTGAGCATTTGAAGATACAGGAATCTGCACGTCATCACTAATATCACTAGAGGAAAACCGCGCAGAAGAATATTGTGATAATGATGAAAGTAAGGTTTAGAAAAGGACACATCTCACATCACTTTTAGAGATTGCAAAAAACAGATAAAAAAATACCCAAGTAAAAA
>NZ_JAWPOX010000901.1:0-571 GCF_033344475.1 Vibrio sp. 1288 | reverse complement strand
GTCAAGATTCTGCTGCTCCACACTGGGGTGAGAAAGCACTACTTTCATTCTCTGAAAACGGTGCGACGATTCATCTAGGTGAATGTCATGATCTTGGTGCAATTCAGCGTGCAGCTCGTCAGCTAGATGGCCAAGGAATTCATTCAGTTCTACTTTCTGGTGAACATTGGGATTTGGAAAGCATCTGGGCTTTCCATCAAGGTTACCGCAACCCGAAAAAACACGGTTTACTAGAATGGACTGCGCTTTCTGAAGAAGACCAAACTGAACTTCAAGCTCGCATTAAAGCGACCGATTTTACGCGCGATATCATCAACAAAACGGCGGAAGAAGTTGCACCTCGTCAACTTGCTACGATGGCGGCTGAGTTCATCAAATCTGTCGCACCAGAAGGCACAGTAACGGCTCGTATTGTTAAAGATAAAGATCTACTAGCGGAAGGTTGGGAAGGTATCTATGCGGTTGGTCGTGGTTCGGATCGCACATCAGCAATGCTGCAATTGGATTACAACCCGACTGGCGATGAAAACGCACCAGTATTCGCGTGTCTAGTAGGTAAAGGCATTACGTT
>NZ_JAWPOX010000900.1:0-571 GCF_033344475.1 Vibrio sp. 1288 | reverse complement strand
CCGCTTTGAGACTACGCCTGACTTAAGCGCATCAAAATACATAAAGTTTATTGTTTGCAAAGTTTAAAATAACGTAAAATCAACGCTTTGGGTTTGCAAACTAACAAACTGCTCAAGAGGGATTCGCAACGCGTGGCATTTTCACTATGCGTTGAATTTAGTGATTAAGGTGGTATGCGGTGGCTTCGGTATTGCGTTGCTCACCCCTTAACAGGGCGTTAAATGTATTGGAGGCATTTACGAGTGAATGAACTGTCAGAGAAAATTATCGATCGAACGGAAGAAATGTTCCTAGATACGATCAATATGGACATAGAAATAGTTAAAGACCGACTTTCCTATATTACTTGGCTTACGGCTATTTCAACTGCTGCTGTGACATTTTCTATTTCCGAACTTTCATCCTCGAACGATCTGGATATTCCCAAAATAGGGAGCTTTGAACTACATGTTGTTTGTTTGCTATTTATGTTTCTTTCAATCGTGTAGGGAGTTATAGCTAAGTATCAGGGACACCAAACGCTTTATTGCAATCGTATGCTTATAGCAATGGCTAAAATGCAACGTTACC
>NZ_JAWPOX010000899.1:0-571 GCF_033344475.1 Vibrio sp. 1288 | reverse complement strand
ACCATCAAGAATGTCATAAACTGCACGTTGAGGAAGGTAAGACTCTCGATAATATTTATCGTCGATGGCTTTATCTATCGCCACATAATCAATGATATTTTGATCGCTAAACTGAGCAGCTAAGCTAAGTAGTTGGCAATGCCACATCACACCTAAAGGCAAATAATGTTGGTCCTCAGTTAAACGCATGCCTGCTAATAGTAACCGTTGAAAAGCACCTTCATCCAACGATGGGAAACCGTACTCCGAACAAATCCAATTCACCAAACCTACATACAACTCTAAGTTACTTGCAGATAAGTGGATATCTTCTTCAACTTCGGTATACATCGTTAGGCCGGTTGAAAAATCTTCGTCAACATACTCAAGGTCGGCCAATTGATTACGATCGCCAGTAACAATAATCTTAACGTCAAATTCTTTTTCATCGGCCGTTAAAATAGGTAGTCGAGTAGGGCTTACATTCAAGGGTTTTACTGGCTTTCCTTGAATGGCAGACTTAATGCTCGGCCAATATCCGGGATTCGCCAAAATGAGGTTCGCTGGTAAAATCAAATACCCGCCGTTAGCC
>NZ_JAWPOX010000898.1:0-571 GCF_033344475.1 Vibrio sp. 1288 | reverse complement strand
TATTGCAATGAGAACAGGTTGTAATCACGAGGAGTCAGAACGCCACCCCATGTATCAAATACCATAACTGACTGCGCGCCGGCTTTGATTTGTGCATTTAGGTAGTCAATCACGCTATCTGCTAGCTTATCCAGTAGAAGATGCAGAGTTTGAGGTTCTGCGTACATCATCTTCTTGATCTTCGTGAAGGCCTTAGAGCTACCACCTTCAACCATGTAAGTCGCAAGCGTCCATGGGCTACCAGAGAAACCAATTAGAGGTACATCACCATTCAAATCTTTACGGATTTGACGCACGGCATTCATTACGTACTGCAGTTCACCTTCTGGATCTGGCAGACCGATTTTCTCTACGTCGGCTTTGCAAGTAATTGGGTTATCGAAGACCGGACCTTCACCAGCAGCAAAACGCAGACCCAGACCCATTGCATCTGGGATAGTTAGGATGTCAGAGAACAAGATCGCTGCATCAAGAGGAAAACGGCGTAGTGGTTGAAGAGTTACTTCAGACGCCAGCTCCGCATTCTTACACAAAGACATGAAATCGCCCGCTTGAGCACGCGTAGCTTTGT
>NZ_JAWPOX010000897.1:0-572 GCF_033344475.1 Vibrio sp. 1288 | reverse complement strand
CCAATTCCAATACTGACTCCAACCGCAATATCACCATCGACCTTATCGACTGAAACAGGCTCTGAAATTAGTTCATGTAGTTTATTAGCTATGCCTTTAGCTTCTTGTTCATAGTTCTTGTGGTCATTAATATTAAACAATATAAGGAATTCATCCCCACCGACTCGAAAACAGATATCACTACTACGTAACTTCCCTTTCAAGCGAGCAGATATCTCAACAAGACGCTGGTCACCAATATAATGTCCAAACGTATCATTAATTAACTTAAATCCGTTTAAATCAAGATAGGCAACCCCCAAGCAGCCAGAATCAAGTACGCTTAATGACTGATTTTCCAATACACTCTCAAGGTGACGCTTATTAAATAAGCCTGTTAGTGCGTCAGTATTTGCCTCTTCCTTTAGCTCATCAATTAACTCTTGAACCCTAGAGTAATCATGTAAAGTCGCTATCCCGCATTGCATGCCATTAAAGACAATGTTTGCTATAGAAATCCCGGCGTTAAACCCATCACCACTAGAATTTCGACAAGGCACAATACTTCTAGACATCATAGCTCTTGCTTGTGA
>NZ_JAWPOX010000008.1:158958-167626 GCF_033344475.1 Vibrio sp. 1288 | reverse complement strand
ACTGTGACTGAAGCATAGGAGTTCCCTCCAATCGTTGCCTACTTTAAGTATAACAACAGTTAAAGGGAACATAGCCTTTAAATAAACTAAAGTTTCGGAAGGAATCTCAACTGAAAAATCAACAAGCAAAAAGTAGCGTTCCGGAATGAGTTCATGATAGCTAGGGTTTTTAGTATCAATGATCGTTATTTTAGTTTCTGTATTTTTAGAAAGCATTTCCTTAAAGTTTTCACTCTGTAAACTTTGTTGAGTGAGCATTAGGATTTCAGGCTTTTCCATATACTGTTCCATAATGTTTCTCATACTTTCAGTGACTTAACATTCTTAAATTAGTAGTTAATCGTCAGCACTTAGTTTGATATGTAAGTGCTAGTTCACAGAGTAAAGTTATTTGCTACTTTTTTAAATTCTAAAGTTATTAAAAAGAGAATCAAAAAAAGTGTTTCTCATAAAAGAAACACTTTTAACACATTCAGGTCACAGAAATTATTAAGAGTTTACTAAATTAGGCAACCTAATATTGCAATAGCATTACACCGTTAACGAGTTGTCTGAAATATTTTCCTTTGCCCAAATAAGTGCTTGAACTCTATTTTTCACATCAATCTTCTTGAAAATATTATGTAAATGCGTTTTTACCGTATTCTCGCTGACAAATAATTGTTCGGCGATTTGTTGATTGGACGCCCCCATGGAAAGAAAGGTAATTATTTGTTGCTCTCGTTTGGTCAGAATAGCGGAAACATTCTTATTTATAGGTTTGCAATGTCGACGAAGGTAAGTAATGTACTGCTGAGAAAACTTACGGCTGAACCACATATCTCCTTGAAGCACCTTACCAATACCAACTTGCAACGTTTTTATATCATCAGAGGTATAGAAAATACCGACCAAAGTACGCCAAGCAAAGAGATCTTCTGTCGATATGGATTGCTCACAATTAATTAAGATTTCAAGCGTGTCTTTCTGCTTGGCGGCTTTAAACTCCGCATAACGGCGAAAAATTTCATCCGTGATCACGCTGCAATCAACAATAATGGCTGATGCAAGAGATTCATGTAACACTCCGTGAATCAGATTATCTGGCGTGATTAGAGCAACACTAATACCGAGTTTGGTCTCCAATACATCTTTCAACAGAGATGACTGTAGACTTCCCTCCGTGATTAAAATAACGTTTCTTTTTTTTTGCTGCTCCATCCTGATCGCATTCCCTTGGTCGTTTTTATTGAAATACGCAATAGATTTAGATAGAGCGGTAGTATTGTCAAGTATGAAAATCACTAGTACTAATTAATAACTCATTGAAGTGTCAATAATTTTTAAGTGGCAAGTATGTGAGAGGTATTAGCATTTTTCACACATTAAAAAAGGGAGTATAAACTCCCTTTTTGTGTTTGAGCAGGTGATTTAATCACGCACGTTAGAGGCAAAACACCACCTAACTTAGTGGATTGGAACTGCGTTTTTTTGGTTAAACTTACCAAAGTGTTGTTCTAACACTTCTGGCGTCAGCTTACCTTCCGCTTCCAGCTTTTTCAGCTCAGCGACGATCGCTTTTTGCTCTTCTAGCGACGGCAGTTTTACTTCTGGCTCCTGAGCGGTTTCTTGAGAAATTTGCTCTAGTTCTTTTTCGAAGTCATTCATAGTACTTACCTAAAATTAATGATTGAACTTTTAAACTTCGCCTATTCTATCCAACTCTATAACTTGAAGCTACCAACCATCTTGTCTAAACGAGAAGAGAGCGCTTGAAGATCGCGACTTGCATCCGCCAACTCTTCTGCTGTCGCGGTTGTCATTTCATTTATCGCGTTGATTTCTTCGATATTTTGATTAATGGTATGCACCACCGTGGATTGCTCTTCCGTCGCCGTTGCAACTTGTGTATTACGATCAGAGATGTCGGTGATTCGTTCAGAAATACTGATTAATACCTCGACTGCTTCATCGGTAGAAGTAACCCCTTCTATGGTGACCGCTTTGCCCGCTTCCATAGCACTTACCGCGTCTTGTGCGTCACTTTGAAGCTGATTGATCATGCGCTGAATCTCTTCTGTAGAATCAGCCGTGCGTGAAGCTAGGTTTCTTACCTCATCAGCAACAACCGCAAAACCACGTCCCTGCTCACCAGCACGAGCAGCCTCAATTGCAGCGTTTAGCGCAAGTAAATTCGTTTGCTCAGAGATGTCACGAATTACACCCAGAATCGAGCCAATATCTTTGGTTGTCGACGCCAACTGCGTAACAACAATATTGGTTGTTTCAACATCATCGGCTAGGCGGCTGATCACCTCTTTTGCTTTCATCACAACTTCTCGACCAGTTTGAGTGTTATCTGAAGCCTGATTTGCCGTATCAGCAGCGGTAGCAGCGTTCGATGCAATTTCACTGATGGTCGCACCCATTTGGTTGATAGCTGCAACTACTTGAATGGTTTGATCACGCTGCTCTTGGCTGTTGTCGTGTGTGGATGTTGCTTTCGTTGACACACTTTCTGCCGCTTGACTTAATGAGCCACTGGTTAGAGCAACCTCTTTCATCGTGGCATGAATCTTCTCAATAAATCCATTAAAGCCTTTTGAAAGCTGAGCAATTTCATCATTACCCTTAATTTCAATACGCTGCGCCAAATCGCCTTCACCTTGCCCAAGGTCGGTAAAACGATCGGCAATCAGTCGGATTGGTTTCGTAATGCTGTTTGCTAACCATACGCCCATGAGGATGAATACAACGGCAACAATGATGGTCGTAAACAGCATTTTTTTAGCTGTCGCATTCAGGTCTGCGAATACTTCATCAACGGGAACCACGCCAATAACAAACCAGTTCATTGAAGGAACATACAAACTAGAAACAAAAGTATCCTGCCCTTCAAACTCCACATTAATTAGGTTGAAGCTATTTTTGTTCAACAGCGCACTTGCGTCACTACCAAATAGTTTAGTGATAGAAGTTTGGTTCTTACCTTGTTGGCGGTGTATTTGAATCTGGCCTTGTTCATTAGTGAGGAACACGTAACCCGTATCTTCAATTTTAAACCCATTGAGCAAAGCAACCATGTCTCCCATAGATTTAGAGAGACCTGACATTGATGTACCATTAAGATCTTGGAAATTGGCAAACATTTTCACTTCGCCATTTGCCTCTTGGAACACACTCACGGACGTTTCTTGACCAGACGACGTAAATCCAAAGAACCAAGCATCTTGCGTTCGGTTAAGTTGACGTAAGAATCCGTTTTGATTCCAGTAATATGCCGTTTGACGATTCGCTACCGACGCATCATTAAGACCATACTGTGATTTAACGTTATTGAGCTGCTGAACCAACTGAACTTCTACTGACGGATCACGGTCTGTATTAGATAGGGCTTCAACAATAAATTCGTTTGTAGCCAGCTGTTTTGCCGCTTGTTGCATTTCGACAACTTCGCGGTCAATTTCGGTATTGATTTGCTGCAACATCGCAGGTAGCTCGATGTCAATAAGACGATGGCTCAATACATCTCTCGCATGACGCTGAGCCATAACACCAACAATGATTGTTGATGCTAGAACAGCAAACGTAATGCCAAGTACAACCTTCTGTTTGATGCTCAAGGAATGAAGTTTCAACATATTCGGACCTTTTAAAAGAATCACTTGTTATTGGCCCCACAAGGGGAATCAGGTGCATATCTCATGACACGCACACCACGGAATCTTTATCGGCTCATATGTACAAAACTAGAGGCATTTCTCATTATATTATGAAAAATAAATGTAACACACTGTCAAATAAGCACTTTCAGAGATAGCACGTACTTGCAATTCTCTGTAGCGTCCCAATATTGAAAAGATAAATTGCAATAGAGCGTTGGAACTTTTTTCACATGGAAAATGACCAATACTCAACACGAAAATCACATGGATACCGAGAGTCCAAAGCATGCATAAATCTAACTTCGAAACTCTTCAGCAATACTTAGAGTCGCAGATCATCGGACAGCAAGATCTGGTAAAGCAACTGCTTGTTGCGCTTCTTGCGGATGGGCATATTTTAGTTGAAGGCCCTCCTGGGTTAGCAAAAACCCGTGCAGTAAAATCACTCTCAGACTGTGTTGAAGGCGACTTCCACCGCATTCAGTTCACCCCTGATTTGCTGCCAGCCGATTTAACCGGCACCGATATCTTCCGTCCCGAAACCGGAGAATTCACTTTCCAATCAGGTCCTATCTTCAACTCGCTTATTCTTGCGGATGAGATAAACCGTGCGCCAGCCAAAGTACAAGCGGCAATGCTTGAAGCAATGGCAGAGAAACAAGTCACAGCAGGTCGTCATACCTACCCGCTGCCAGAGTTGTTTTTGGTTATGGCAACTCAAAACCCGATAGAGCAAGAAGGGACCTACCCCCTTCCTGAAGCGCAGCTAGACCGCTTTTTATTGCATTTAGAAGTGGAATACCCAGATGCGGAGCATGAGCTATCTATCTTGCGTATTAACCGCGGAGAAGCAAAAGGCGAAGCAAAGGTTGAACGCCCAATGTTAAGCCAACAAGATATATTCACCGCACGTAAAGAAGTGTTGGATATTCATATGGCGGAAACGATAGAGCAGTACATCGTCCGTTTAGTTATGGCGACACGTCAAGCCAACGAATATGACACTGAGTTGGACAAGTGGTTGTCAATGGGTGTGAGTCCGCGTGCCACCATCGCTCTTGATCGCTGTGCACGTGCGCACGCTTGGCTTGCTGGTCGTGATTTTGTCTCTCCGGAAGATGTTCAAACCATGGCTTATCCGGTACTGCGCCACCGTTTATTGTTGAGTTACCACGCTCAAGCGGAAGGCATTACGGCAAACCAGGTCATCGATAAACTGCTAAACCTTGTTGGCAGTGCATAAACAGGTGAGTGATATGTCCGCTACACATTCATTACCACCTCATGCGAATGGGGTGACATTAACCCTTGAAGAGCTGCTCCAATATCGCACTCAATCTGTACGTTGGTTACCACCAGCACAGAGTCTCTGGTCGCAGATGAGTGGTAACCATACCAGTCGCCAAAAAGGGCGAGGTATGGATTTTATGGAGGTGCGCCAATATCAACCTGGCGACGATATTCGCAGCATTGATTGGCGAGTCACCGCTAGGACCGGTAAAGCACATACAAAATTGTTTGCAGAAGATAAAGAGCAAGCGGTCATTCTTTATCTTGATCTAAGTTCTAGTCTACATTTTGGATCTAAGTATGTACTCAAATCCGTTCAATTGGCCCACTTTGCCAGTGTTCTAATTTGGCTAACTCTAGCTAAAAAAGATCGCATCGGCGCAGTGATTGATGACGGACATCAATGTCTTGAATTTCGCCCCTCTTCTTTACAAAGACAAGGGCTGCGGATTCTTAACGCCATAGTCGACATACATAATGCGCAAGTAACTCGTACTGCAAGCAACGACACTCGTACACTGCCTTATACACAAGTATTGGAGACACTTCATACGCTCACCCCAAAAGGCAGCGAATTGATTATGCTCAGTGACTTTGCCCACGTAACACCAACGGAACTGGCACAACTACGTCGACTCAAACAACACAATAGCGTAAGGGCCGTTCAGTTTTATGATCCGTTAGAAAGAGGCGAAACAGACTTTAGAGGTCAAGTGAAAGCTTCGGATGGGCTGCATAGTCAATGGTTTAACTTTGGCTCTAAAGGACAACGAAGAGAACTCGAAAGCCACTTTACCCAACATCAAGAAACCATTAAGCAGCAGTGCCATTCGATAGCAATTCCATTTAACACGCTATCAAGTGGCTGGCCCTTAATTTCACAATTAAGCTAACAAACTGACAAGCAGTATTTATTAAGCAGTAATAATAATGACAACAAACAACCAAAGCCTAGACCTTGAACCTTTGATTTTGCCAAACGCTCCGGATTGGTTTCCGCTCGCTTGGGGATGGTGGGTGGTGCTTGCAGCCACCTTGCTCTTCGTTTTCGGCATTTGTCTTTATGTGAGATGGCGTAAAAAACACTTACGCGCAAAAAAGACAGCATTAACACTTTTAACTCAACCTACCACGCCTCATACCCCCTCTTCTGCTCTGGAAATATTGCGCCAGGCAGCATTGAGTTACTTTCCGCGTGAAGAGATCGCACCATTAACCGGAATCGCTTGGTATAAATTTCTCGATAGCCATACCAAAGAAAGTCGATTCGTAGACAAACAACATCAGTGGCAAGAAGCGTTGTATCAGAATTCTTCCCAAGGGCAGCATCAAAGCTTGGTAGACGATTGTGTCTTTTGGATAACCTACGCTTTGCCACCAAAGAAAAAGGCAAATAACCGTGACTGAGCAAACACTCATAACCGATCTTGCCCAATGGCTAAACATTGAATTTGTCTGGTGGTGGGCACTGTTTTTGTTGCCCATCCCATGGCTGGTATACAAGTTCCTGCCACAAGAATCTCAACAAGCCGAGATCAAATTGGCGTACTTACCAACCAATGAGAATCGCAGCAAGCCTAAGCAAGCGCTGCAAAAAGCACTTTCAATCGCGATCTGGGGCCTTCTTGTCGTCGCGTGTGCGCGTCCAGTTTGGTTTGGCGATCCCGTTGAATTCCAACCCAAATATCGGGACTTGATGTTAGTCGTCGATCTGTCCGGTTCGATGCAGCAGGAAGACATGGAACTCAACGGCGAATATATCGATCGCCTCACAGCAGTCAAAAAAGTTCTGTCTGATTTCGTAGCAAAGAGAAAAGGTGACCGTCTCGGAGTTGTTTTGTTTGGCGACCATGCTTATTTGCAAACACCACTCACTGCAGACCGAAAAAGCGTCATGCAACAGATTAATCAAACCGTCATCGGTTTGGTTGGTCAACGAACCGCCATTGGTGATGGTATTGGTTTAGGCACAAAAACCTTTGTAGACAGTGATGCTCCCCAACGAGTCATGATTTTGCTCAGTGACGGCAGCAATACTGCAGGGGTGCTCGAGCCGCTAGAAGCAGCGGAAATTGCGAAAAAATACAACGCCACTATTTACACCGTGGGCGTGGGCGCTGGTGAAATGATGGTGAAAGAGTTTTTCATGACTCGCAAAGTCAACACCGCAGCCGACTTAGATGAACAAACACTGACTAAAGTGGCAGAGGTGACAGGTGGACAATATTTTCGAGCGCGAGATACGGAAGAGCTCGAAAAGATTTATGACACAATCAACCAGCTAGAACCCGTATCTAGCGACACACAAACTTGGCGCCCACAGTCTGAATGGTTTCCATATCCATTAAGCGCTGCATTTGTATTATCGGTATTGTTATTCCTATTAAGGAGAAAACATGGCTGAGTTTATTTTCCTCAATCCTTATTGGCTTTTGGGGCTCATCGTGATCCCTATAGCACTCTTGCTTAATCACAAATTTAGAGCCCAAAAGTCCACACTGATTGCCCCTCACCTATCGCGGATGCTCGGACAAAACACGCAGTCTAAGCATTACTTCACTCTATGGGGTTTAGCTTGGGCAATAACTTGCATTTCATTAGCGGGGCCAAGCTGGCAGTCCAATGCTCGACCAAGCTTTGAGTTAAACCAAAACCGTATCTTGGTACTTGATATGTCTCGCTCTATGTTTGCTACAGACATCAAACCCAATCGGCTAGCACAAACACGTTATAAGGCGCTCGATTTGCTGCCAAAATGGAAAGAGGGAGCCACTGGACTTATTGCTTACGCTGGCGATGCCTATAACTTAAGTCCACTGACAACTGATTCCAGTACGCTTGCGGGCATTATCGAAAATTTGTCACCAGAGCTGATGCCTTTTCAAGGAGCAAACCTGCCTGCCGCGATTGAACTTGCGATCAACCAGTTTTCTCAAGCCGGCACGCAACAAGGCGATATCATCGTGTTAGCGGATGATCTTGATACGTCAGAGCTGTCTCGCGCGTTAGATTTAGTCCAAGGTACAAAGTTTCGCATTTCTGTTCTTGCCGTCGGGACTCCTAACGGTGCACCTATCGCGCTGCCCGACGGCTCTCTGCTAAAAACGGCACAAGGCACAACCGTCGTAGCGAAAAAAAATCTGAAAAATCTACAAACGCTAGCGAATAAGACTGGTGGCCTATTTGTTCCTATTCAACACACCAACCGTGACGTTGAAAACATCGCGGCCTTTACCAATAACATTGGTAGCCAGCTTTCTGCGACCCAAAGCGAAGAAGTTAAAACTGATTCTCGTCTCAACAGTGGCTTTTGGTTACTGCCGTTGTTACTTCTTCCTGCGGCTTTACTGTTTCGACGCGGCCTGATTTGGATGGTAGTTGCGACTGTAGTCCCAGTAACGTGGACACCGCATGCAGAAGCTAATCCGTTCTTAAATGCCGACCAACAAGGAGCGGAACTCTACAAGCAAGGTGAGTATGAACAGGCGCAAAACCTATTTACAAACCCAAGCTGGAAAGGAGCCGCCAGTTATCAAAAAGGTGACTACGAAGCCGCTATCGAAGCATTTTCTCATGATGCCTCCCTTAACGGCCGCTATAACCTCGCCAACTCGCTCGCTCAAAATGGTCAATTAGAAGATGCGGCTGATTTGTATAAAAAACTGCTAGAGGAAAAGCCTAACTTTGAAGCCGCGAAGAAAAACCTATCGGTTGTAGAAGAAAAGCTAAAACAG